>JBFMFJ010000006.1:0-25243 GCA_040752235.1 Candidatus Zixiibacteriota bacterium
GATAACGACGGTGATTTCTATAAAATGGGGGAATCATTCCTGCTTATTGGCGAGCCCGATACTATTATTGACAACAATGTTGACCCGCCGGAAACCAGTCTGGTATACGATTCCACATGGGTTCTGGTGGATACTCTGGGACGTAATAATTCTTTCGGAACCTGGAATGAATTCCTGTATCTTGATAGTTTTGAAACGCACCCCGAACTGAATAAGCTGGTTGACTCCTCGTATGATCCTCTGACTGACGATGTCTGGATCTATGACCAGAATACTCATATATATGATGTCTACCGGGATACCGCTATAACCAAAACGGCGCAATTCTATTTCCTAATCTGGTGTCAGGCCAGAGATGATTCCAAGGTGCCTGATCCTGTTCCGGACTATAAGTGGGTTTCGGTTATTGAGCCGAAATTCGAGCGGGAAGTTATCATAATTGACGCCACCCGTTACAGGGCCAGCACTTCCGGCTTCTGGAACTGGCCGGTATTCCCTCAGAGTCCTTATGATGTGGATACGACCAAGCCGCTGGTCAAAGAAGTTATTGGCCAGATGGTTGAGGAGTGGGCCGGAGCGGGCACATTTGATTTCACCGATACGATTCCGGATGTTTCATATGAATTTACCGACGGCAGTAAGTGCAGTATGAAATTCAAGGCCATGAAGGCCTCGCAGGACTATTATCCGATCGTCAGATTGAACGGTTGCGAAACATATGGCATACCGTCCGTTCTGCTGCGAGATATTTTGAAACACAAAATTATTCTCGTCGTTAAGGATAATCCCGGCGGTGAGTTGATTATGGACAGCGATATTATGCTCTCGGTCCTTGACGGCCTGAATGCGGGCATGAGCGCCTGGGCGATGTTGCGCAGTCCGTTCCAGTCGGTTTCATATGTCACTTCGCCGTTGTGGCAAAATGTTCCCATCAGTTACACCCAGTACTTCGGTGTCGTCAATATGCGTTTCCAGGGATGGATGGGTGCCATCAATGATACCACCGGCGGTTCGCCTTTCATCTATGCCGGAACGAGAATTGAGGATTTTGTCGGCGCCGTGCCGTTGAATGATCCCGGTTCCGCCGATTATATTGAATTGCCGCCTCTGGTTGTTGACACGACCCTTCTTGAAGACAGATATCTCTGGGTTCCGGGTTCCGGTTTCTCACAATATGATTACCGGTGTCCCGACGCCATTAATCCGCCCGGAGAAATACTTATCGGCGCATTGCCCGAGGTCGGGTATGTTCAGAAGTATTTATTGGCCGAGGCCAGGTATCTGTTTGAGTCGAAGTACGGCAATGAACCTCCTTTCATGTCCAGAGACTGTAATCGCAATGTCGGAATCTGGGAGAAAGCCAACGGCGCCGTTGTCGGGATTACCTATAACGCCTACCTGTTCCGGACAGCTCATTTCTCATTCTCCCTGCTTCCATTTGAGCAGGATGTTGCCCAGGAATGCTTCAACAACATGATGGACTGGCTGGCGGTTCAACCGTTTATAAGAACCGGTAAGATCAACCCCGGTGATATATCAAAGGCGAATATCCAGCAATTGCGGGATATTAGCAATGATCTTCACGAGAAGAAGAATCTTGGGCTTTTGAGAATCACTGCGGACGGCGATTGATTCCGATTCAATTGAATAACAGGGCCGGGAATCTTTGATTCCCGGCTTTTTTTATTCATTCATATCTTGATTTTATCTGTCTGAGCAGTTCATTTTGCGGGAAGCGACCCGAGGCGATTTGCAGCAACTCCCTGGCGCGACCGATGTCACCTGTAATTCCATAGGCATTAATAAGGTTTATATATGCCTCGACAAGCCCGGAATCCATGGCGATTGCCCGCTGACTCATATCGATCGATTCCGGAATGCGATCCTGAATTCCGTATATGTATCCAAGCTGATAGGCGGCTCTTGCCTTAACGCCCGATTGCAGAGCATCAGGTCGGCGGCTGTAATTGAAATTGAGATCATCTGTTTCGGCGGCCCGTTCCGGCAGGTTCAGCGTTTGAATCAGCATTTTTTCCGCCCTGTCGAACATCTTCCGGCCGGAAAATATCAAACCGGCGTTAAGATATATTCGTGCATCGTCAGGGGCTGTCTTCAATGCCTGTTGAAAAGTCTCTTCAAAGGCTGATTCATTTGCCCTGGCATGCTCGATTCGCATCAGCAGAATATATGCATCGGAGAAGTATGGTCTGATATTCAAAGCCGCTCGGGCCATCTGTTCGGCGTTTGCATAATCACCATCGAGATAGTATATCGATGCCAGATTGCTGTATGCCCGCGGATTATCCGGTGAATTGGCCATTTCCTGCATGAAATAGTATTTTGCCGAATCTCCCTGGCCCTTTCTTAAAAAGGCGACGCCGAGATTCAGAGCGGCATCCTGAAAGGTGGGATTCTCGCGCAGAGTCAGACGATAGTACTCTTCCGCCCGGTCAAAATCATTCAAATACAAATAATAATTGCCCTGGTTAAAATAACCGCCGGCAATATCGGATTTATTGAGGCCATAAATATTCGTAACGGAAAACAGGAAGACACCACCGCCGATTATCACCGCCGGGATGGCCTTCATTAACGATTCCCGGGTTCTCAATGAATTAATCAGGTAATCAAATCCATAGGCGGAAACTATAATGATCAAAGGCACAGCAGGCAGCCGGAAACGTGCATTGATAAAAAACAGAGCGATCAGGGCAAAATAAGAAATTATAAGAGCAATTATCAAAAGCCGTTCTTTATTTAAAATATGATTTTGTATCATCAGAATTATTGAAAACAGGGCCAGGGCGAAGATGATGCCGAAATTCAACGGATTGATTTTGAAGACCGTGACACTATTCATGAATAGACTCAGATTCCTGTTATTTGATAACTCTACGTTGTTCATACAATAGTACAGCTTTTTTATATAAAGCCTTAAAAAGCCGCCGGGATTTTCTTCTATCCACTGTAAACCCATCTTGAACCAGAAATCGGATATTTCGGATGCCTTCATTACGCGGCCGGTTTCTTTTTCCGCCGCATACCTGATATCCTTGATTTCCCAGGTTCGGCCGAGCGGGGAAGGCATCGCGGCCGAAACACCATCAGCTTCAGTGTTATTGCCGATATAAAAGTTGATACCTCCCGATGATGCGATAAGAACAAAATCATCGGCAACGACATAATTCCTGATAGTGACCGGCAGGATTATCAGAATCATTGCCAGAATCACAATTATGGCCCGCTTGATTGATTCCTTGGGCGGGCGTATCGCGATTACTATCCATATGATATAAATGGGAACCAGGGCCAGGACCAGGGGGCGGGTGATGGCGGCAATGCCGATTATGATTCCTGTCAGAATGAATCCGGCATAATGCTTCCTGTCGATGCTTACCAGCAATTGCAGTATTGACAACTGGAACAACATCATGAAGAAGCTGTCCACGAGGAGTTCACTTTCAAAATAGACTACCATTGGGTATAGGGCATGGATTAAGGCCGCGATATACCCGGCTCTTCGTGAGAAAAGTCTATTGGCAATCTTCCACGTCAGGAATATTGATATTAGTCCAACCAGATGCCCGAATATTCGGGCGGCCAGCAGAGAATGGCCGAATATTGAATAAATGAGGCCCAGGATATAAACATAAAAAGGAGCTCTGAAAAAGGCTTCATTGCCGAGAATGTGCCCCGATGCAATCGACTCCGCCCATCGATCATGGAATAGAGAATCGACCAGCAACTGCCCCCATTGCGGGCTGCTCCAGTAACTCAGCAGAAATATAAGGCGATAGACAAATCCCAGTAAGATAATGGCCCAAATGGGGTTCTCTTTGATTATTCGGACAAGTCCCTTCATCATTCGAAGATAATCAACTCAATCGGCTTTAACAATAGGTAGATTACATGCAATCTGTTTCGCAAGTGCATCCTCAGGCATATGTCTGCAAAAAATTCGATGAGGTGTGAATCCTCCTGTTCATAATATATACTGACCCGGCTGCTTTTGTAATCGGTTGAAATGTAACGTGTTGCATTGTTCGAGTGGCCAGGGGTCTGCAATGGTTTTCACCTTTTCGGCTCAATTTAATGAAATCCATTGTCGGCATATTGGTTGCTCGATAGGTAATTGGTTTTATTTGAGGAGAATAAGATGTCTCTATATTCGAAAAATATTAGCTTCCTTATAATAGCCGTCTCCCTGGTTTTTATAACTTGTTCCGTCGTCTCGGCGGCCGCTTTGTCGCCATCGCTTGAGAATATGCTGCTCAATTCGGCGTCGCAGGATTCCCTGGTTTCCGTGATCGTTTTTGTCGATGGCGGGAGCGAATGCCTGGCGGCCAAAGCTATCGCGAGAGGCGAGACCACGCTTCGCGGCAGACATGAAATGGTTGTTACCGGCTTAAAGACTGCGGGAAGCCGTGCGCTCGAAAAAGTGGAAACCGAAATTTATAGGATTTATCCTGAAGCAGATATGCAGGAATACTGGATAGCTCCGGCGCTTGTGATGGATATCCCCGTTTCATTGATTTCCGCGATTGCGGATTTACCGGGTGTGTCCGCAGTGATAGAGAATGCCGAAGTGGAATTTATCGAACCGGTGGAATCGAATCCCGCCGTCGGCAAAATTGCTCAGGTTTATAATCATATTACATCATTGAATATCCCGGCTCTATGGAAAATCGGGTTGAACGGACGCGGGCGCCTGGTTTGCAGTTTCGATACCGGTGTTGAAGGTACTCATCCCGCGCTGGCTTCCAAATGGCGCGGAAACAGTGTCGCCAACTCGGCGGCCTGGTTTGCGCCGACCTCGACCGACAGCATTCCTTTCGACAGAGCCGGCCATGGCACGCATACAATGGGTTTGATGGTTGGAAGTATCAGTGCCGATAGTTTCGGCGTCGCCCCGGGGGCTGAGTGGATTACCGCCGCCGTAATAGACCAGGGCCAGACCCTGAGCAAGACTATCGCCGACATTCTGGCGGCTTTTCAATGGGCGACTGATCCCGACGGCAATCCTGCCACGGTCAGCGACATGCCTGATGTGATTCTCAACAGCTGGGGTATTCCGACAACTGTCCTGCCTCCGTGCGATGCAACCTTCAATCAGGTTATAGACAATGTTGAAGCGGCCGGAATAGTGACCGTTTATGCCGCCGGCAATGAAGGCCCCGAACCGCAGTCGCTAAGACTGCCCGCCAATCGCGCCAGCTCGCCTCTGAATGCTTTTGCCGTCGGCGCTATCGATCAGACAACCAATGTCGTTGCCGGTTTCTCCAGCCGGGGACCGTCAAGCTGCGATACCACTCAAAAGAAGCCTGAAGTTGTTGCACCGGGAGTCAACATATACTCTTGCACCAAAGACGGCTCCTATGCCGTAAAAAGCGGCACCTCAATGGCCGCTCCGCTTATTGCCGGTATCGTGGCGCTGTTGAGGCAGTATAATCCTGATGCCACTGTCGAGGAGATCAAGAATGCCATTATTATGTCGGCGCGCGATCTGGGAACGATCGGCGAGGATAATAATTATGGTCATGGCCTTCCCGATGCTTTCAAGGCTCTCTCATTTATACCTGCTCCGCCGGTTCCGGATGTATATGTTTCCGGCAAAGTTATCGGCGGCGACGGCATAGCCATGCCCGGAGAGACTTTTGACCTCTTTGTTCGTCTCGAGATCCCCGGCGGAAGCACCGATACCCTGACCGCCTTTATTGCCACCGAGGCCCCCGGAGTCAGTATTCTTGATAATGACGCCTTGTTTTTCTTCAGCGATAAGTCAATATTTTCAGTCAATATATCGCCGTTTGTCATAAGATTCGATAGCTCCCTTGTTCATGGAAGCGACATCGAATTCAAACTCTATATGCAGTTGCCATATCAGGCGGATTTTGATACTCTGGCTCTTCACTTGACGGTCGGATATGACCCCAAGGGGGAAATGTTTACGCATTCTACCTCGTCAATGAATGTTACCGTTTCCGATTTCGGTCAGTTTGGTTTCGGCCCCGGTTCGATTTATCCCGCCGGTGGCGCCGGACTGACTTTCTGCGGCTCCGAAAATCTGCTTTATGAAGCCGGTATCATTGTCGGCCGTAATTCGCTGCTGCTGTCTTCATCGGTACGAGACAGTTCCTGCCATGCTTATATTTCCGATTTTGGTGCGGAAGAGCAGCTGGCGACGGTATATCCCGATATCGACGGCGGTTATAACAGCTCTGCGATGTTTACCGACAATGAATCAGCAATACCGATTCCAGTCACCATCAATCAGTCGATTTCAAGCTATGATGCGCCCGGTGATGATGGTTTTGTTATTATCAAATATGACATTATTAACAGTTCCAATGAAAATCTGAATGGCATCTATTTCGGTTTTCTCAGTGATTTTGATCTTGATGACGCCGGAGATCTCACCGCCGTTTCGGGTGATGATGGTCTTATTTATCAATCGGGCGGTAGTATATTTTCAGGAATACAGCCGCTGACAGCGTTTCATGGGATGAGGACAATCGCAAATATCGGAGGCAAAAAGGGACTTACCGACGTTGAAAAGTATAATTACATCAGCTATACCGGTGTCGATGCCGAGCGTGTTACTCCTGATGATTACATGACCCTGGTTTCATTCGGGCCGTACAATCTTGCCCCGGGAGCGTCACGAGAAATCAGCTTTGCGATCGTCATGGGTGAGAGTCTTGATGAACTCAATGCCTATGCCGTCCGGGCCAAAGAGAAATACAATATTATGACCGATATTATCGATCAGACCAGGATTTTGCCCAAGAATTTCACCCTGCATCAAAACTATCCCAATCCTTTCAATCCAACCACCGTGATAAACTTTGATATCGACCGTGCCACCGATATGGAATTGAGCGTATTCAATACGCTGGGCCAGAAAGTCGCCACTCTTTTTGAGGGTCATGCCGCGGCGGGCTCTTATCAGGTCGTCTGGGACGGCACAAATAAGTCTGGACAGATGGTGGCCTCGGGTATATATTTCTATAAGCTGACTGCCGCCGAATATTCCGAAACAAGAAAAATGCTTCTTGTCAAATAGAAGCGATCAAAAAACGGTCGAATACGATCATGAAAACCTTACTCGGCTATAAAACATTATTTGCCCTGACAATCGTCCTGACGGCGGCGAGCATACCGTCGTCCGCGGCGGTCATTACGACTGAGGCGCGTCAGAAAATGGAAGAGACCGGACAATTCGATGATTATGTAAGACTGTTAATAGAATCAAAAGCGGACGGCCTGAATATCGCCGCGACAGCAAAAAGCTCCTCCCTACAATCGGCATCTTCAAGCAGTATTGATACTCTCACAGTTCTTGTGTTGCTCGTTGATTTCAGCGATAAGCCATATACCGGCGATAAAGTGGCCGCCGAAGCCGCCGATTTTCAGGACATTCTTTTCTCGACCGGCGGCCTGAATCCGACCGGGTCCATGACCGAATATTATCTCGAAAATTCCTATGGTACGTTCTATGTCAGGGGTGATGTCCGCGGCTGGTACCGAATGCCGCAACTGTACTCCTATTATGTAAATGAACAGGGCGGAATTGGATCGGTGTTTCCGCATAATTCCCGTGGACTTGCCTATGATGCGGTCAACATAGCCAACCAGCGTGGTGTTGATTTCTCGATATATGACACATACGGCAACAATGGGCCGGATGGTGAAATTGATGGTCTGCTTATAATCCATGCGGGCCCCGGAATGGAGCGCACCGGCGATTTGAGCGACATGCAGTCACATAAATGGGATCTTGGAATATATTACCAGTATCTTGACGGAATTCTGATTGACAATTATACCATTCAGCCGGAAGAATATGTTGTCTCTACGGTATCATCCATAATCTCGCCGATCGGCATATTCTGCCATGAATTCGGACATGTTATCGGCCTTCCCGATCTTTATGATGTCGATTATGACCCATCATCATCATCCGGTATCGGCAACTGGTCGCTGATGGCCACCGGATGTTATTTGAACGACACCAAAAAACCGGCGCATATGGATGCCTGGTGCAAGGCCCATATGGGATATCTTGATCCGATCGAAGTCTACGAAAATATGACCGATGTTGAATTCCCGCGCGTGGAGACCGAACCGGTTGTCTATCGACTGTGGAAGGACGGAAGCTACGGCCTGGAGTATTTCCTCATCGAAAACAGGGGCCTGGCCGGGTTTGACAGCTATTTGCCGGGTGAGGGATTAATAATCTATCATATTGATGACAGAGCCACTTACAATAACAACGATGTCTATCGCTATCATGTGGCGGTGGAACAGGCCGACGGCCTCTTCCAGTTGGAATTCACCCATGGCAACAAGGGTGATGCCGGCGATCCCTGGCCGGGAATGACCGATAAACGTTCATTCGATGACCTTTCCGAGCCGAACAGCAAAGGGTATGGCAATGTCTTAACGCGGACTTCGGTTTGGAATATTTCCGACCCCGGGCCGCTTATGACGGCCAATCTGGATATCGAGTGGTCGCGCTGCAATATGGATCTGGAAAACTGCATGTTTGTGGATGAAAACGGCAATGGTTACCTGGAGGCGGGGGAGAGGATAGAAGCTTATTTCGGCATCATGAATTACTGGATAGATGCCTCCGATGTAACAATCGAAATGTCTGCAAAAAATCCGGGCATTGTTTTCGGTGTCCCGACGGTTGAGTTTGGGGTTATGCCGGGTGATGGGTGTCTGGTGGATAATCTGGGAAATCCCTTTGTCTTTTACATACCGGACTCACTGACCCCGATTTATGATTCATTTTATATCGCCGTCGAAGCCGATGGCGGCGCATATAATGCCGTTTTCGGCATCGAACAGATGGTCGGCAGGCCGCAAATACTGATTGTCGACGACGACCGCGGGGCCGCCTATGATACAATATATGTCAATGACCTTTACAGAAAAATGATACCGGCCGAAGTCTGGCACAAGGATTCACTGGGAACCCCGCCATCGACCAAGCTGAATAAATTCAATATGGTTTTCTGGTTTACAGGCGACACCTGCGCAACCGGGACCAATTATTTATCCTCAACGGATATTAGCAGTATCAAGCAGTACCTGGAAAACGGCGGCAATTTCTTCCTGTCAGGTCAGGGCTTGTCGCGGCAACTGCAGGTTCAGAACCCCGATTTCCTGACAAGCTTTTTGCATAGCGAATATGTCGGCCCGCTTTTCTCGCCTTATCTTGATGGAATTTCCGGCTCGCCAATCGGCGATCAGCTGGCTCTCCGTTTTGTCAGCGAGTCCAATATGCAATATATGTGGGGCGACAAGATTATGCCGACAGGCGGCGCCATACCGGCATTCAGTTATAAATACTATGCTGATGGGTATGCCGGTCTGAGTTTTTCGGGAAATTACCGAGTGGTTTTCTTTGATTTCTGCTTTGAAGCTGTCGATAACTTTTCCGCCCGCTATAATACCCGGGATACGGTGCTTTTTAATATTCTGAATTTCTTCGGAAATATTACAACCGAGGTTGCTGAAGAAACCGAATATAATCTTATGCCGTTCGGCTTTTCCCTTGAACAGAACTTCCCCAATCCTTTCAATCCAACCACGCGGATTCAGTACACCATTGAGAATATTCCGGGACAATCCCGGGCTCATATAAGATTGGAGATTTTTAATATACTGGGTCAGGAAATTGGGACTCTGATTGACGAGAATCAGTCCCCCGGTACCTATATGGTCGAATGGGATGGATTCGATGCTCGCGGTTGCCGAGTCGGGAGCGGGGTTTATTTTTACCGCCTTGAAAGCGGCAATCAATCAATATCGAAAAAAATGATTCTTCTCAAATAAAACCACGATTCAATAGCCCAAAGAAGAATCGTTTGGCCGCCTGCAAAAGGCGGCCTTTTCTTTTATAACAAAAGTTACGTTGACATGGGCGTAGATACCATATAAATTCCTCTTTTTAGAGGAGAACGTAACAAATGACGGCGCGCTTTATATTGGGGCAATATCGTCCCTCCGACTCCTTCGGCCACCGGCTGGATCCGCGGGGAAAGATTATCTTCGCCGTTTTTTTAATGACTGTTTCTATTTTCACCTCCTCGGCCTTCTATTATTTTACTATATTGGCTGGTATATTTATACTGCTTGTGATATCAAGTATTCCTTTAAGTGTCATAATCAGGAACGGTCGGCCTTTTGTCTTTCTGGTGGCATTCACCGCCGCTTACCACCTCATTTTTTCGGCCCGCGATTCCAGGACCATATTTGAGATTTATGGCCTGCGTCTGACCGAAGGGGGCCTATATATGGCCGCCTCATTTTCCTTAAGGCTTCTGGTATTTGTCGGGGTGGCTTTCTTTGTTTCCCTGACGACTCTTCCTTCGGATATGGCCGAGGCTTTGGTCGGCTGGACCAAACCGCTTGGCAAGGTCGGGGTGCCGGCTTCCGATATCGGGCTCATTGTCTTTATAGCGATGAAATTCATCCCGGTTCTGGCCGAGGAGTTCGATACTATTCGCAAAGCCCAGATTGTCCGCGGCGTCGATTTTTCCGGCGGTCTGATTAAACGAGTCCGAAAAATGATATTTCTCCTGATACCGGTCTTTCAATCGGCTATCAGGCGGGCCGATGACCTTGCCATCGCTATCGAGTCGCGGGGCTATATCAGTGGTGTGGAAAGAAGCAATTACAATAAATTTCAGTGGCGGCCGACCGACTTTTGTTTTCTGAGTTTTGCGGCGGTTGTCGTTATCGCCTTATATATTGTTACCGGGGCATAAGAATTGGCGTTAAAAAACATCAGGCTTGATATTGAATATGACGGAACCGATTACTCCGGCTGGCAGGTTCAGAATAACGCCGCCACCATCCAGGGTAAAATAGAAGAGGCGATTGAGAAAGTGACCGGACAGAAGGCGGCGCTTCACGCCGCCGGGCGGACTGATGCCGGTGTTCATGCTCTGGGCCAGGTGGCCAACTTCCGGATCGATCATTATCTTCCGCCGAAGAAATATCGCGACGCCCTCAATTATTACCTGCCGGAATCGATACTGATCACCGACTCGAAGGAAGTTCCGGATGATTTTCACGCCCGTAAATCGGCCTGTTCGCGGCATTACCGTTATTTGATAGGTCTTCAGAAATCAGCCCTGTATTTTAATCATCGCTGGGAATATCCTTATCCGCTGAATATGGATCGGATGAATGAAATCGCCAGGGACATACTTGGGGTCCATGATTTTTCCGCTTTTTGTGTCGTTTCCTCGCAGAAAGAAAACAATAATTGTGATGTCAAATACAGCGAATGGAGAATGGCCGGGTCGCTTCTTATTTATGAAATCGTCGCCAATCGATTTCTGCATTCAATGGTCCGCTCGCTGGTCGGCACCATGGTTGATGCCGGTCGCGCGAGCGACAAGAGTTACTTGACTTTGAATACTTTTAAGGATATTTTGAATTCCTGCGACCACACCCTATTAAAAAATGTCGCCCCTGCCAGAGGGCTTTATCTGGTCGCTGTAGAGTACTAAAAAGAGAGGTGTTTAAATGAAAATATTTATCGATACAGCCAATCTTGAAGAAATCAGAAAAGCCGAGGCAATGGGGATTCTCGACGGGGTGACCACAAACCCGAGTCTTCTGGCCAAAGAAAGTATGCCTTTCAGAGAATTACTGGCTGAAATCTGCAAAATTGTCGAAGGCCCAATCTCCGCCGAAGTTGTCGCTATGGACGCCGCCGGAATGGTGAAAGAAGCGGAAGAACTGGCCAAAATCGGGAATAATATCACGATCAAAGTCCCCTGCACGACCGAAGGTTTGGTGGCTATCAAGAAATTGTCCGAGAAGGGCATTATGACCAATGCCACTCTTTGTTTTTCGCCGATGCAGGCACTTCTGGTCGCCAAGGCCGGCGCAACATTCGTATCGCCGTTTGTCGGTCGTCTCGATGATATTTCACAGCCGGGAATGGAATTGATCAGTCAGATCGTGACCATATATGGCAATTATGGTTACGATACCGAAGTGCTGGTGGCATCGATCAGGAACCCGATACATGTTGTCGACGCCGCTTTGATGGGCGCCGATGTCGCAACGATTCCTTTCAAGGTTATTGATCAATTGATGAAACATCCATTGACCGATATAGGTATTCAAAAATTCCTGGCCGATTGGGAAAAGGTTAAAAAATAATGATTGCCCGTTATACTCTCCCCGAAATGGGGGCGCTCTGGTCGGATGAGGCCAAATACCGGCATTGGTTAAATGTTGAGATTGCCGTGTGCAAGGCCATGGCCGAGATGGGTATGATTCCTGCGAAGGCGCTGAAGAATATTGTCGCCAGGGCCGATTTCAATGTGAACCGGATTGACGAAATCGAAGCCGAGACCAATCATGATGTCATCGCCTTCCTTACATCGGTTGCCGAATTCGTCGGGCCGGATGCTAAATATATTCATTATGGGATGACTTCATCCGACATGCTCGACACTGCTCTGTCACTGCAAATGAAGCAGGCGGCTCAGACAATCGATAAGAAACTGGCAACGGCTCTTGGAAAAATCAAGAAGCTGGCCCTGAAATATAAGATGACGCCTATTATCGGGCGGACACATGGCGTGGCCGCCGAGCCAACGACGCTGGGATTGAAATTTTCGGTCTGGTACACCGAACTGGAACGGGGCAGAGAGCGGTTTCGTATCGCAGCGGAAAATACCGGGGTCGGCGCCATTTCGGGAGCGGTCGGAAATTTCGCCAATATCGATCCGCGTATCGAAGCAAGAGTCTGCAAATTACTCGGCCTGAAAGTAGACAAAGTCTCCACTCAGGTAATACAGCGTGACCGACATGCCGAATATATTGTGTCGCTGGCGATCCTGATGTCATCGGTCGAGAAATTCGGCACCGAAATCAGGAACTTACACCGGACCGAAATCGGCGAAATTCAGGAAGGCTTCGCCAAGGGGCAAAAAGGCTCATCGGCAATGCCTCATAAGAAGAATCCGATAACGTCCGAAAGATTGTCCGGCATCGCGAGACTTATTCGCGGATACGCTGTCACGGCGATGGAAAATATTCCTCTATGGCATGAACGCGATATTGCTCACAGCTCGGCCGAGCGGGTCATTATACCCGACAGTACCATTCTGGCTGATTACGGACTGAAATTGCTCAATGATATTCTTGACCGGCTGGCCATAAATCCGAAGCGCATGATGGAAAACATCAATATTTACGGCGGTATCGTTTTCTCGCAAAGACTGCTTCTCAAGCTGACCAATGCCCTGGGAGATCGCGACAATGCCTATCGCATGGTTCAGCGCAATGCCATGGCGGCATATCAAGGCGGGCCGGGTTTCAAAGAACTGATTTTGAAGGACAAGGAAGTAACGGCCGTTTTATCCGTTAAGGAAATAGAGGAATCATTCGAACTCGATTATTATTTTAAAAATGTGGACAAAATCTTTAGGCGGGTTTTCGGCAAATGATCGCGGCTCCGGGGCTTAAATTCATCCTGATCGGATTTATACTGACAATTGTCTGCAGCCTCTGGTCGGCATATCGGGATTCGTTGGGATTTTCCATCGCCGGAGTTGTCATCGCCATACTGACATTGTTCCTGGTCTATTTTTACCGAAATCCATCCCGTAATATTCCGATAGATTCAGACTTAATATTATCGTCTGCCGATGGCCGCGTGTTGTCGGTTGAAGAAATCGACAATGAGTATATAGGAGGTTACGGCAAAAAAGTTTCCATTTTTATGTCGGTGATGGATCCGCATTTAAATAGAATACCTGTAACCGGCCGCATTGACTACGTTAAATATATACCCGGGAAATTTTTCAAGGCCTTTCTGGATAAGGCATCGGAAGAAAACGAGCACACTGAAGTGGGGCTGATATTTAATGGCGGTAAAATGATTTTCCGGCAGATTGCCGGGATTCTGGCCCGGAGAATAGAATGTTACCCCAGCCCCGGACAGGAGATGAAGGCCGGTGAGATTTACGGCATGATTCATTTTGGCTCGCGGGCGGAATTGATGTTGCCGAATAATATTGAGGTGGTCGTAAAGGAAGGAGATAAGGTTAAGGCCGGGCTTTCCATAATCGGACGGCCGAAAAATTGAATAATGACAGGATAATATATGCAAGTAAGCAGTTTTAAAGGGGTGGTTCCAAGCACTTTTACCATGGGTAACGCCGTCTGCGGATTTCTGGCGATTTTGTCGACTTTTGAGGGCGAAATTACCACCGCCTGCTGGTTGATTGTGCTGGCCGGTTTTCTTGATATGCTGGACGGCAAAGTCGCCCGATTATCAGGCGCCACTTCGGACTTTGGAGTCGAGCTTGACTCCCTGGCCGATTTTCTGTCATTCGGCGTGGCTCCGGCGGTAATCATGTATGTAGTCAAACTCAGTTCCATGGGTAAATGGGGCTGGGTGATAAGCGTGGTTTACATTATGGCCGCCAGTTATCGATTGGCGCGATTTAATTTGCTGGCTCAGACCGACGAAAAAAAAGAATTCCTGGGGTTGCCCACTCCGGGGGCAGCGATGCTGCTGGTAGGATATGTTATTTTCAGCTATCATCTGTGGGATCAGCTTGAATACAGTCAGTATCTGGTTTCAATGGTAATCCTGGTTTCGGCCCTGATGGTTTCCCAAATCGAATATGACGCCATGCCCGATAATTTTAATAATCGTAAAAACCGCATAAAACTGCTTTTTATGATCGGCGCAGCGCTGGCGGCATTAATTCAGCCGAGACTTTTATTATTTCCTATCTTCGCCGTTTATATTATAATTGGGCTTGTAAGAGAGATGTACAGATTCTTTTACCTTGGTGTCGATCTGGTGAGAAGGCATCAGATCAACAAGAAATTGGAGAATAGTGATGAAGAATAAAAAAGCGGTTGTTTATGTCAGACTTAAAGACGGCGTTCTGGATCCCCAGGGAATCACGATACAAAGAGCCATTTCCAATATGGGCTATGATATGGTGAAGTCGGTGCGTTCCGGGCGATTTTTTGAACTCGAGGTAGAAGCGAACGACGGCGGGATTGAACGGAAAGTCGAGGAAATATGCGGCAAGCTATTGGCCAATCCGGTCATAGAGAATTATCAGGTGGAGTTTGAAAAATGAAATTCGGTGTCGTGACATTTCCGGGCTCCAATTGCGATTATGACGCTTATGCCGCTGTCAAGCTGATCGGCGAGGATGTCGAATTCCTCTGGCATCAATCCGATGACCTGAAGGGCTCCGATGTGATTATACTCCCCGGAGGATTTTCCTACGGTGATTATCTTCGTTCGGGGGCAATCGCACGGTTTTCACCGATTATGAAGTCTGTCATCAAGTTTGCAAATGAAGGCGGCCTGGTAATAGGAATATGCAATGGCTTCCAGGTTCTGGTCGAATCGGGCCTGCTGCCTGGCGCCTTAATGCGCAACGAGCATTTGCGTTTTTCATGTAAATATATCCATCTTCGAGTCGAAAACACTGCCGGGCCGTTCACCAATGAGTGCCGGCCGGGCGAGATTCTGAAGATCCCGATTGCACACAAGGATGGAAATTATTATAATTTTCAGGGAGATCTGGAGAAACTTAAAGCCGGCAAACAGATTCTATTTCGATATTGTGATAAAGACGGCAATATAACTCCCGAGAGTAATCCGAACGGCTCGATGTATAACATTGCCGGGATTACCAATGAAAAAGGAAATATCGTGGGCATGATGCCCCACCCGGAACGGGCTGTCGAGGAAGTCCTTGGCTCCGCGGACGGGCTGAAAGTCTTTCTTTCGATAAGAAAATATATAATGGAAAGGGTTGGAGTTGAAAAGCCGTGAAATAACCTTTATTATAGTCGCCCTGCTGCTGGGAGCCATTCTTGGCGGATTTGTGGGTGAAGTCATCGGATCGTTTCTCCCTCCCGGCGCGGCCAAGACGCTGTTTTCCAAATCCCTGCGAATCGGTTTTGAACCGACCCGCGTGGAGCTGTATTCGGTTTCTTTTACTGTGGGTTTGATGTTCAAAATAAACTTTATGTCCGTTTTGGGCGTATTATTGGTTATAATATACTTTAGATGGTGGTATATTTAAGAAAACATTTAGCGGGGAGATAAATTATGTTCGGTATGGGACCATGGGAATTGGCGCTGATATTCCTGGTGATATTATTGCTTTTCGGCGCCAAAAGACTGCCCGACATTGCTCAGGGGCTGGGCAAGGGAATCCGCGAATTTAAGAGCGCGATGAAGGATACCCAGAACGAAATCAAATCAGGAATGAAGGATTCGGACAAGAAAGAAAATAATTCCAGCGATAAGAAAAATGGCTAAATTTACAGAAGCAGATTTCAATAAAATTGCCAAAGTCCTTGAACCGGAAAAGACCGTTTCCGAAAAAGATCATTTCCGGATGAAAGTCGCCAACAAATCGGAAAAGAGAGTTCTCGTCCTGGAAATTTACCCGGAGATTCTCCTGGGCAAAGTGCGGGGAATGCTGGTTGTCGTCTATACCGGCAACTCGCATTTGCAGATTCACAACTGCTCGGGCTATGTTGTTTCCGAGGAACTGGGTGAAGTGACTTTCATCTGCGAGACCAAGGAACAGCTTTCGGGATTGGTGGTGGAGAAGGGGGCTTCATGCTCCCTATACGCCGGGATCGATCGCCAGTTGATCTCCAGCGATTTCACCCAGCTTGGTGTGGAAGTCATGCTTTCCGGTGTGGCCCTGTCTCTGGCCGAGGATATTATCAATCCGGATAAGAAGGATCAATGATCCTTCTTATACCGTCGTAGCTCTTTTTGGCGCGAAAGTCTCCAGGAATCCGGCCAGCGCCCCCGACATTTCACCAGCGTTTTGATATCGTTCATTAGGCTCTTTTTTAAGGGCCTTGTCGATAATCCTGTCAAAAATATAAGGAATTGATTTGTCCACGCTTGACGGGGGCTCGACCTCGCCGTTGACAATGTTATAAATCAGCGACGTCAGGTTTTCTCCGCGGAATGGCCGGCGATGCAGCAGCATCTCATATAGCATGACGCCAAGACTGAATATATCGCAGCGGCGGTCGACAGCCTTACCCTGCAGTTGTTCCGGCGAAATATAATTCGGCGTTCCCATGGCGATTCCGGTTCGCGTCATCGAGGATGAATCGACGCGGGCAATACCGAAATCCATCACCTTAACGCGGTAATCGGCCAGGACCATGATATTGGCCGGTTTGATGTCGCGGTGGACGATTCCCTGGCTATGGGCATAGTCGAGAGCCGAACAAATTTGCGTAATAATCTGGGCAATAATCCGGTAATTGAATTTCGCCTTGCGCCGGATCATATCCTCCAGTGTCTGGCCCTCGAGAAATTCCATAGCTATATATTGTAGTTTGCCCTCGTTGCCGACATCGTAAATTGTCACGATGTTGGGGTGCGAAAGCATACCGGCGGCGCGCGCCTCACGCGACAGCCGTTCTTTGAGTTCGTTATATTCTTCGGGATCATTTACAAAATCCAGCCGGATTGTCTTTAGCGCGACGTTTCTATTGATGGCCGGGTCAATGCCCTTGTAAACGGTTCCCATGGCTCCCTTGCCGACTACACCAAGGACTTTATATCGTCCCAGGCTCTCAATTTGCCCGCTGTCGGTGAGGATGCCGGCGGAGTCGTTTTTCTCGATTGGATGTTCGACCACCGGCGCGTGTTCAAACGGATGCTCATCGGCGGGAATATTCTCTTTACTCTTTCGTGAATTCAAGTCGGCAACATTGCTGGCGACGGTCTCGACATCGGCAGCGTTCGGCCGCGGTGTCTCATTAGCCCGGGTGGCAAGCCCGTTGTCTCTTGATATGGCTGCAGCCTGCGTCGGCGTGTCGACCAATTCATCCTGGGGAGCTTTGCGCCGGCCTACGGATTCATGAGTGTCGGCTGATTTCCGGAATGATCCTCGGGCAATCGGTCGATTTGGATTTCTTTCCGGAATATCGACTTTGGGAAGATTAACTGATTCGGCATCCGACTTGAAGCCGATTTGTATCCGTGATAATTTCGAGAGGAAGTCACTATCCAGGAACGGGGAGATGAGCAACAGTAGGACCATTTCCAGCCCCAGATACAGCGAATGTGTCAGTATCTTATATGAATTGAACAGGACGAAATTGATATTGGCCAGCAGGAAGAGACTGGCAACCATTATTATCAGTCGATACATCATTGACACACGCGGCAAAATGAATGCGAATATAGCTCCCAGAATAATGAGAACCAGAGTATCCCGGCCGGGAGAGGAATCCATACGCCGGATGAAGTTTGAATTAACGATATTTTCTATGACATTGGCCGTTTTTTCGGTTGCCCGGAGATTTTTGGAGACCGGGGTATTATAATAATCGGTCAAAAACTCCGATGAAACCGAGATTATGGCCAGTTTGCCGTTCAGATTTGACGGGCTGTAATTCTCACCAAGGATGTCGGCGGCTGAGACTTTCGGGAATGATTTCCCGGGTTTGTTGTAATTTATGAAAAGTTCACCGCGTTCATTGGTCGGGATCAGAACACTGCCGACTTTAATACTTACCCCGCCGTCTATGACCATCGAGGACGGCTCCACATTCATATAATTGGCGGCAGCCGCCAATGTCGCCGAAGGATAATAATAGCCTTCATAATAGGCGACCAGCGGTTCCCAGCGCACCTTACGATCCTTATCATAAATATTGTATTTAAAGCCAAGGCCTCCGGCATATTCACAGATCGGGTCGGGAGGGAGAAAGACTTTATGTGACAACAGGCTGGCGCTTTCGTCCAAAATGCCCAGATCCGATGTGACCTGCATGGCCGAATTATACAAATATTTGGGGGTTGATATTTTGTTTTTCATGAATTCGGCCGGGCTCAACTCATAAGGAACTATTACGTTCTTGATCCACGACATCTGTCCCGCCAGGATCTCCGTGTGTCCCAGGGTGTCCTCGGTGATGTCGGGCGAGAAACACATATCCAGCAGCACCGTTTTGGGTTCGCCGCTTCCGACAGCGGCCAGCAGATCGGCGATTTTATCGCGGCTCCAGGGCCAATCGCCATATTCATCCAGAGTCCTGTCGTCGATATCGACCATGACAATATTCATGGAATAATTGTCTTCACCTCTGAAGGTGTACATCAGGTCCTGCATTTTCCACTCGAGCCTTACCAGAGGGGAAAAATTGTTTACAAAAAGGGCCACGACAAACAATGACACCAGAAAACAGAGTATGTATGATGAGTACTTTTTAAGCATCGTTACTCCCTCAAGCTCCTACCGCCAGCCTTTCAATAAGAAAATCGGGGAGCTTAGCTTTTCGCATCTTTTCCTGTGTTTTTAGAATATCATATTCTATTCTTCTATAATTCATCTTCTTATTGTCGGTGTCCACGATGACATAACAAGCGCGAGGATCATTGTCGCGTGGCTGCCCTACGGACCCGATATTAACTATGTATCTGCTGCCGTCATTAAAGGCCAACTCCGGTTTGCAGTGTTGTGTAATCTGACCGGTTGAGTCTTTTTCAAAATAGGTCGGGCTGTGAGAATGCCCCACGAAACAAACAGCCTGAGAGAAATTCTCAAAATGAACACGGGACTGGTCAATATTGAGAATATAACGCCACTTATCCGGTTCTGTCGGCGATGAGTGAACCAGATAGTAGTCCAGAAATACGGCGTCCATTTCGAAATCCGCCAGCACCCTGATGGCCTTTTGCTTGAGCGTTGTTTGAGTCCACTCCATCGATGCTCTAGCCAGTTGATTGAAATTCTCGGTTGATTCCAGCCCCATGGCAGCATAATCATGATTACCAAGGAGTTTGATTTCACAATGTTTGTCGATCAGCCTGACGCATTCATTGGGATTGCATCCGTAGCCGACAACGTCACCGAGAAAATGCACTTTCTCCGCGCCCTGTTTTTCTATGTCGCGAAGGACCATTTCCAATGCTTCAAGATTTCCGTGAACATCCGATATTAAAGCAATTTTCATTGGTTATCGTCCTTCTACAAAAGTAAAAACAGATTTCCCTACTTGAATCAAATCTCCGTTTTTCAGGCTTTGACGGCTGATCGGTTCGCCGTTAACCTTTGTCTTACCTTTGCGTCCCAGATTCACGATCGAATATTGATCATGTTCCTTAACGATTTTGGCCTGTATGCCGGACAGCATAAAACCTTTTACATGAACATGAACGAATTTCGCCTTGCCGATGGTTGTGACATTCTGATCGATCTGGTATTCGGAAAAATCGGTATTCTCTTCGCCCAGCAAAACAGAACCGCCCATCTGCTGAACCAGTTCCTTTTCATACTGGTCGCGCTTGATCAATTCTTTCTGTTTCTTTGTCTTCAGGACCATGGTTCCGTCGAGATGCGCGCCCGATTCGTCTCTCTGAACCTGACTGTTGTATGTCAGATTATATTTGCCAATGGTGATTTCATCGCCATCGCGAAGGATTTCTTCGCCGACCTTGCGATTATTGACAAAGGTCCCGTTTAATGATTCATTGTCGATAATAACGGCAGCGTTATCATTGAATTCGATTTGTGCATGTTTCCGGGAAACTCCGCGGTTGTCAAGGACGATATCATTGTCGGGAGTGCGTCCAATACTGATTCGTTTCTTTTCTGACACAACTCTCTCAATTATTTTGTCCTCGTACTTGATTATAATCTCCGGCATACGGGACTCCTTTCAAGAACTTAATACTTCCTTATATTAATATATCAACCCGAATGACAATTGTTCTCTATATATCTATCGGCTTGCCATTACATTTTGGCTTAATTATATTGTCGGCATGCAGATTGGAAACTTGACCATAAAGGGCCGCCTGTTTCTGGCCCCTCTGGCCGGTATTTCCAACCGGCCCTTCAGGTTGCTGGCGCGGCAGTACGGCGCCGCTTTGACCTATACGGAAATGATTTCCGCCGATGCAATTTGTATGAATCAGGTTAAAACGTTCAATATGATTGATATTTCCCCGGATGAGCACCCGGTTGGAATTCAGCTTTTCGGCTCCAAACCGGAATTCCTGGCGACCGCCGTCAAAAAAGTAGCTTCAATGGGGCCGGACGTAATAGACCTGAATCTTGGCTGCCCGGTCAAAAAAGTGGTCAAGAAGAATGGCGGGGCGGCTATTTTAAAAGATGTTGCACTGGCCGGAGAACTTATGCAGGCCGCCGCCAGCAGTTCGGACGTCCCTGTAACCATAAAAATGCGAACGGGTTGGGATGCCAATACGGATGTATTCCTTGAAGTTGGGAAAATCGCTGAAAAAATCGGAGTGGCGGCGATTACGCTGCATCCGCGAAGCCGTTCCCAGAATTATGGCGATCGCTGCGACTGGTCAAAAATAAAACAGCTTAAATCCGAGGTCAGTATTCCGGTCATTGGAAATGGCGATGTCAACACGCCTCAGGATGCCGAGCAAATGTTCGCCGAAACCGGTTGCGATGCCATAATGATCGGCCGCGCCGCTATGCGGGATCCGACCGTTTTCAGACGGATTAATGCTTATCTGGAAAATCGCGAGATACTTCCGGAACCGGGTGTCGAGGAAAAAATAAATCTTGCTCTCGAACATTCCCGGCTGATTGTTGAAAAATTCGGAGAACGACATGGGGCCATGGTGATGCGCAAACATCTGGCCTGGTATTCCAAGGGATTCCAGGGCGGGGCAGATTTGCGGCGGATGCTTAAATCGGTCAACTCATATCAGGATATAAAAGCGCTGTTCGATGATTACCTGGCCGGCAAATTGGGGCGGGAGCCGTATAATTGATGCCGCCGGTACTTATACGTTACCAAAAAAAGATTGAAACAATCAGCCGTCCTTATTATATTCCTGCATGTAGCATGCGAAAAAAATTTATTTTGAGAATAGAATAATTTTGTGATATAGAAGGGAGATCCGATGCCTGTAAAAGTCCTGACCATTGCCGAACAGAAAGATGGAAAACTCTCCAATATAAGCTTCGAGCTGATATCGGTCGCCAAAAAGACCGGCGGCGAAATAATGACCGCCTGTCTGGGTGAAGCGGCAGAAACTTTGGCCGGTGCGCTTGCCTCACACGGGGGAGGGAAGGTTCTGGCGGTTTCGAATCCGGCGTTGAAATACTTTAATGATGAAATATATGCCGGGGTGATCAGCGCCCTGATAAAGAAATATCAGCCGCAACTGGTCATCGGCCCGGCGACATTTTACGGCAAGGCGCTTATGGCCCGATTGGCGGCCGTCAATGACGGCGCCATGGCCTCGGATATTACCGGAATCAATGCCAATGGTGAAGTCATTACCATCACCCGCCCGGCTTACGGCGGCAATGTCATCGTGGACCTGGTCAGCAATGCCAATCGAAAGCCCTTTTTTATCACGGTCAGACCGAAAGTCTTTGAAGAATCCAAAGGCGGAGATGGTGAAGTGGCGGCGGAAACCATGGACGGCGGCCTGTTTCAATCAAAGGCAAACGTGAAAGAAATGATCGCCGAAACCGGGACATCGATCAATCTGAATGAGGCCGATATAATTGTCTCGGCAGGGCGCGGTATTCGCGGAGCCGAAAATCTGCCATTGATACAGAAACTGGCCGACTCACTGGGTGCCGCCGTGGGAGCCTCGCGGGCCATTGTCGATGCCGGATGGATTGAGTATCGCTTTCAGGTGGGGCAGACCGGCAAAACGGTCAATCCCAAGCTGTATTTTGCGATCGGAATTTCGGGAGCCATCCAGCATCTGGTCGGCATGCAGACCTCCAAGACTATCGTCGCCGTCAATCGCGATAAGGATGCGCCGATATTCAATATCGCCAGTTTCGGTATAGTCGGTGATCTTTTTGAAATAGTTCCGGCGCTGACTGCAAAATTCGAGGCCAATAAATAAGAATTTTACGGTATAAAAAAAGCCGCCGGATTCGGCGGCTTTTTTTTTATGACTTTCTTTTTTACTTGCCGAGAGTGCCGTCAAGGAAGCCAATGGAGCTCATGAGCAGGTCAGTCGCATATTGCAGGTTATGCATCCCCAGGCTTCGGTCACCGGTCAGATAAAAATAATTATACAGGGCTCCGGCAGAGTCGGCATTCAAAATGACGCTATATCCGGCGGGAGGCAATAGTGTATTGGCATCGAGGAGCCCGGCCGCAATCAGCTTGCTGCGAAGCGCCGGCAACTGGAACAGAAAATAACTACTTTGCTCGCTAGCGATCCTGCTGTCGCTGTATTCATCACCGGCATGACAACCGGCAATATTACATCCTTCAACGAGAGCGTTGCCGTTGCCGTCCCGAATATTAAGGCTGTGGCCGCCCAGCGCAAATCCTTCATCATAATCCTGATGGCATCCCAGGCATCCCTGGATAACATTCTCGTGGTCGTTGCTGCCATAGGTATAGCCGGAATACTCATATCCTCCCGCACCCATAATCATATCGGCTTCCTTGGCCGCATGCTGGATTTTTCTCAGCCAGTTGTCATCGACCAGCATTCCGATCGTAACCTGATTGGCGACATTGTATCCCAATCGATGACATTCGGCGCAGATATTAGATCTGCCATTAGCGCCATAGCTGAAAACATCACCGCTTTCCAGCGTAACATCGGCGGTGGTCCTGAGAGAGAAATCCCAGGTTGAATCGGCTTGAGCCGTATGAGGCTGGTGGCAGGTATAACACCATAACTCAAAGGGGTAACCGCTGGTATCAAGGTCATCATTGAGGGCCGATACAAAACCATCCATAGTATGGCATTCGGGGCCGCAGTATAAAGCCGTCTGTCCATAAAGGGTGTCGCTGTAAAACATTGTGTCGGAATGACCGGAATGTTCCCATTGGCGCATGGCGGCTAAAACTTCGAAATTATTGTCGGAATGGCAATATTCCACACAACTGCTGTCTCTGACAATAACCGTTATCGCGACACTGTCTTTTATTTCATTCGTTATCAGTTCATCGCAACCGGGAAGAATCCCGATGGAGGCAATCCCTGCCGCAAAGATAATAAATACCAACGCTTTCAGTCTTTTCATGACCTGCATTCCCCGTATGTTTATGTTTAATTCATAAGAAACGCCCTTAATGATGTTTTGTCAAATCCTTTTACCCGCCGGCATTGCCAATAGGCGAAAATAAATGTTCCGAGTAATAATTTGGACACTGGAGGCGGATCATTCGTCCAGGATATATCAGGGGTTTTTGGCAAAAAATGAAGAAGGTGCGTTTTAATGGAACGGAGATACACGTAAATTGTTAAAATAGTTGAGGATATAATATTTTACGTTTGTGCTTGACTTTGCTCAAAAATATAATATTTTGGGATTTTTGGAGGTGGCCCGTAAAGAAAGAAAGATAAAGAATAAGTGAACTTTTTATTGTAATATTCTGAATGAAATTATGTTTTATTAGTAGCCATGCTGTCAAAGCTTCAGGCTATTTTTTTTTATAGGAGCGGAATGTGAAAAAATTATTGATTATTGCCTTTCTCTTGATAGTCCCGGCCTCATTATCGGCGCTGATAATGAAGTCGTTTGATGATCCTAACGTGCTGAGGGGGCTGTCGGACAATTCCATAACCGATATTATAGAGCATAATAACGCCGTCTGGATGTCGACCGGGGCGGGGTTATCATTTCACTTTTTTGATTCGGTTTTCTGGAATCAATATGACAAAAGCAACGGCTTAACCAGTGATGCTGTGTCAGCCATGTATTCGGCCGGAGATACTCTGTGGGTTGCCGGTAACCATTTCGATACGGCCGGGAACGTTGAATATACCGTTGCCGATGGCCTGTTTTTTACCGATGATGACGGCCAAACCTGGAATCATATTGAGCCGCAAAACACCACCGGCGGTTACAAGGTCGTTTATGACATCACCGGAATCGATGACAAAATCTTCTGCGCGTCCTGGCTTGGCGGGCTGATCGGGAGTTTCGATGGCGGTCAGACCTGGAAAAATATCTATTTCAGCGCCAGCGATTCCATTACAGTGACTGATCCGAATTACCTTATCACGGACACCGCCATCTGGTCGAACATGTATTTTTCGGCAGTTGTCGATACGACGCACCCTGATTCGCTGGTACTCTGGGCCGGCTGTGTGGCCGGTTTGCGTCGTTTTATCTATGCTCCTTCTTACCTGAAGCCGAATTCCAGGTATATTCTTGATTGTTATGCGGCGGACAGCTTTGTTTACATGTGCGGAGATCTGGGCCTGACTCGC
>JBFMFJ010000007.1:0-23738 GCA_040752235.1 Candidatus Zixiibacteriota bacterium
ATCAAGGCCTGCCGATTGTCCCCACGCATTTACCGGATTATACTTTTTCCGGAACCGACAACCGTTGTTTTCTTATCACCTCCTTTCGGTCAAATATTAAGCTGTGATCGGCAGTTGGAATAAAAATGCGGACAAGCTAATACATTGACTCCGGGTATGTTTATGGCGTTGCAGTATGGTAAAATTCTCATCCCGGTAGCAGTTGCTATCTCCCAGTGCCTGGATTGTGCTCTTCATCAATCCAATCAATTCAATGGCCGGAATCTTACACAAAAATATTATCTCTTTGAAAAAAAACGCGGTACGGAGCACGCTCGGCCAAATAATAGGAATTAATATACCTTATCCGCCAAAAGTACTTGCATGATTCCCCGGCAGTCATATATTTAAATGCAACCGGATTGGTCTGACAACACTGTATCTTCATCCCGGTGCTTAGACACATATGCCCGCATATATTTAAAGGATATGCCATGAGATTGCGGATAACTTTGATTATGGCCGTCGTTATATATTTGACTTACTGCGTGCCAGCCATGTCCGAGCCATGGGAAATATTTTACGATATGGCGGATTCCATGGCCACAGTCAGAGATTTCGATTCCGCCTGTACTCTCGCCACTCTGGCCCTGCGCGAAATAGAGGAAACATATGGAGCCGATGACACTCTGGTCGCCGATGTAATTTGCAGGCTGGGCCTGTATCAATTGTCCAGACATAATTATAAGTCTGCGGAATCTTTATTTGTAAAATCTCTCGAGATAACAAAAAAGCATTTCGGCGAAATGCATTCTGATGTCGCCAGGGCATATCACTGCCTGGGAAGTATGTATGATGAACTTGGCTATGCCGACCGGGCCATTGCCTACCAGAGCAAATCTCTCGAAATCTGCGAAAAAATATTCCCCCCTGATGATCTCTATATCGCGAAAGTACTGCATAACCTGGCTCTGACCAGCATGAACAAAGGTCTTCTCGAAAAAGCGGAGGTGCTGTACACACGGGCGTTAAAGATAATTGAAAAGAATCTGGGATCTGAGAATCCCGAAACTGCCGTTTGTATAAGGAATCTGGCTGTTCTGTATGAAAAAAGAGGGATGATGGCCGGAGCTGAGGCTTTGCATTTAAAGGTTCTGAAAATCAGGGAAGATGCGTATGGGCGTAATGATCCTCTTACCGCCAGCGCCATACTTAACCTGGCCAACTGTTATAAAATGATGGGTCGTCTGGAGGAGGCCGAAAAATATTATCTCGAAGCGATCGAAATTTGGGAGAGAACGGTCGGCCCGGATGATCTTTATGTGGCCAAGGGTCTGACCAGTCTGTCCGGGTTGTATATTTACCAGAAGAAGTTCGACAAAGCGGAGTCAATGTTAAGACGGGCCCTCGACATAAATAGGAAGGTCCTTGGTACAGACCATCCCATTGTCAGCGATAATCTGAAAATATTGGGCGATCTTCTGGCCCAGATACAGAAATTCGATGAGGCGGAAACGCTTTTACTGCAGGCCTATGAAATCAACAAAAACACCTACGGGTCGGAGCACAGCTATGCTCTATATATACTGAAACAACTCGGATATTTTTATGTTCGTTGCGGCAGGCTGGATCTGGCGGATTCCCTGTTAAATCTTGGATTAAAAACAGCGCAGGACAATTATGCCTCAAATTATATGCTTCTTGTCAGTTATTACGGCACTTTGGGCAGGTTATATGCATTCCGCCATGATTCTCTAAAGACCTTTGATTTCGCACGGCGGGAAACCGAAATGAGATTGAGCGTTCTATATGATGAAATCATCACCATGTCGGAAAGAGATGCGCTGGCCTACTCCCGATATGCTCGATTGTCTCTGGACGCCTTGTTGTCCTGCTATCTCGACTATACCGGCTGGGATGACGAAGCGGATCGAAAAGCCCTTGATCTTATTCAATTCACCAAAGGCTTGATCACCGACGGCATTTTTGAAAGACAGCGCTCGACACTGATGCGCAGTGACCCGGAAACGGCGCGGATGCTGGATTCTCTCAGGTTAATGAAATATCAATTGTCCAACCTGTTCACCGCCGGCTCGGATAAAATCAATCAGTCATACAAACGGAATATCGATTCCATCGAGAGCAGCATCAAAAATCTGGAACAGACCCTTTCCATGCGCAGCGCCGACATTCGAAAATGGAAAAAAAATAAACAACTGGATATGAACCGGGTGATTTCCTCACTGGAAGAAACCGATGTTTTCGTGGACTACTATAAATTCAACTATACTCATTTTTTGCCTGATACATCGGTTCCCCATTACCTGGCCGTGGTTGTCTCGAAAAGGAAACCGGCGAGAATCATCGATCTGGGTGAGGCGGCGGAAATTGACGATTATATTAGACTCTATCGCGATCATATGAATCATATCGCGGCGCTTGGCGGCGTGACTATTGAATCGGATATGGCCGAATATTCGAGAATTAGCCGGTATTTTTATCAAAGATTGTGGCAGCCGCTTGAAGATTCCTTCGTAGGAGCCGGCAGAGTCATAATATCTCCGGATGATGCATTAAATTTGATATCGTTTGCCGGGTTGTCCGGCGACGAGAGCGAATATTTAATAGAGAAGTACACCGTTCATTACCTGTCATCGGGCCGCGATTTAATCCGGCTTGAGGAACGGTCAAAATCCGGAAGCGGCCTTCTGGCCGTGGGTGATCCCGATTTCAATGCCGCCGCTTCGAATATCATTTCGGCGGGATATCGTCCGGACGGAAAAAAAGAAGAACCTGTTCAGACCACAGCGGCCAATATCAGATCGGCCTGCGGCAACTTCGAAGAAATAAGATTGAGCCCTCTGCCGGAAACCAGGAAGGAAATTGAGATGATTGCCGAAACCTGGAAAAAATATTCGGATGAACCGGTCGAAATTTGTCTTGGTAATGCGGCCTCGGAAGACTATTTCAAATCTCGCGCCCCCGGCAACCGGGTCATTCATCTGGCCACTCACGGATATTTCTTTGACGGGGAGTGTCATCTCAGGAATGCCGGCAACGGGAATAATCCCGACGCATTCTATGTCGGAGAGAATCCCCTGCTTCTGACCGGTTTGTTTCTGGCCGGAGCCAATAAGCGCCCCGAGAGTTCCGACAGCGCCGGGCTGGAGGACGGCATCCTCACTGCTTGCGAAGTGTCGGTCCTTGATTTGAGCGGTGTCGATCTGGTGGTCCTGTCGGCTTGCGAGACCGGGCTCGGGCAGCTTCAGGAAGGCGAGGGTGTTTTTGGATTGCGGCGCGCTTTTCAAATGGCGGGCGCGCGGACAGTCATCAGTACTCTCTGGCCCATCGCCGACAAATCGGCGATGGAGATCTTTTCCGGATTATACAGCCGGAATGACCTTTCCCTTGCGGAAAGAGTCCGCCGGGTTCAGCTGGACAAAATCGATGAACTTAGAAAGCAGGCCCGAAATGATCATCCCTACAATTGGGGCGGATTGGTTATTTTCGGCGATTGGAAATAATACTCAGGTGTATTGAAGACGGCTTTATTGGATGCCGAATTCATATCGGCACAGAATCCGCAGAGAATCGGCCGTTGATTCCCCGATAATTAATTGATAATCCCCTTTTGACATCAATGTACGCGGCAATATAAGCTGGGCTGTTCCGCGCTCATCGAATTTGTCGAATTTTTCGATAACAAATACCGGCGTATTATCATCCGTGAGAATCTTAAGCAGATAACTGCTCTTTTGGTCTGCCCCCGGGCAGGCGACAAATATGATTCCATCCATTTCTTTGGCGCTATCAAAGACACTATTAATCGGGGATCGGGTTGGTGTAAGATATATCAATTGAACCGGCCTTATTTCGGGAACGGAACCGGATTCGAATATTTTTTTCACACCGAAATATGATGGTATTAACAAAAGCAGAATAACCAAATAAAGAAATGCCGGTCTGAATGCAAAAAGTATTCCGGGCCTGTTATACTGACGAGCTTTTTGGCGAGTTAGCAGTCTTCTCCGGACAGAATCGATCTTTTCATCCATCGCATGTTTCACGTCAGGGGATTTGCTGAGCATAAGACCGCGAGGGATGAATTGTTTTACTTCCCCATGACAGTAATCACAGGATAAAAGATGAGTCTCAAAAATATCCCTTTCATCGGGACTCAGCAATCCCAGTTCATAGGCATGCAGCAGTATCCCGACAGATTCATCATTACATTTACCGCTCGTCATACGGCATCTCCGTTAAAGACACAGTCTTTCAGAATCTTGCGGCCTCTGTTCAACAGAACGTACAGGTTATTTCGGGATATTTCCATACGGCGGCATATTTCATCGGTGTCAAAGCCAAGCTGAACCAGGTTGATAACCCGGGCATACCGCGGAAACGAATCGACCAGTTTTTTCAGGCAGTCAATCAGGACCTGCATTATCTCGAAATTCTCGGTCGAGGTCTCGATCAGGCTTTCATAATTATCATTAGGGACTTCCGAAAAAATTCGCTTTTCGACCGATTTTCGCTGAAAATAGCTGGCGATTTTGTTTTTAAATATTTTATGAGCCCACGCATTATATTCATAGGGGCTTTTAAGAGACTTATATTCGGTCAAAATCACGGCACAGGCCTCCTGGGCGATATCCCTGGCATCTTCTTTACATATTACTAATCCGGCCAGAGTCGAAAATCTTTCAAAGAGAAGCCGAGAAAGTAGTTTCTCCGCCTCAATATCGCCCGAAATGGCTTTTTTCCAGAGGTCTCTCAATTTGCCTTGTCTGAAAAGTCAACACAATCCATTTTGTTATGAGCTAATCAATTAAACGACAGCGGCTTTGTCAAGCAAGACTTTGTCTATAGAGTATAATAATCCAAAATGACAATGATTTTTTCTATTTTATGGTCAAAGAAGACAATTATCGGCCGTTTTTATATGCGGCCGATATTTGTCTCAATCCGAGAACCAGTTTTCGGAGCCGTGACACTGCCCGGGCAATCCCGAGCAGGTTCCATTGCTATAGCTTCCCTGAAAAGCAAATGTAACCGTCTTTATACCGTCAACATGAACGCCGCGCCCGATAATGTCTTTCTGGATATTGACTGTGTTGAAATGACATGACATACAGGAGACATTTTCCTCTACTATGTGTTTATAATGTCTGCCGCTGAGGTTTGCCGGATTGGTGCCGTCATCGTGGCAGGAACGGCATCCCGCCTGCCCGGCGGCGGTCCAGATTGGAGCATTGGCGCTGTAGCCGCCGCTGAAATTCCCATGGCAGTACGTCAGGCTGCATCGAGCGGTGCTCCGGTTCCATGTCGATTGGCTGCCCGCCAGCACGCTCCAGCTTAACTCGGCCACCGAATCGACTCCAAGATGTCCCGGAGCAGTGAGCGAGTTCGGAACCTGGTGACAATCGCTGCAATTGAAAGCATCGGCATAGGTGCCGCCTTCCATGTGCCCGGTATGGGCCCCCACGGCAAGCTGCGTGGTCAAAGTCTCGCCGCGCAGACCGACTGGAGGCGCGCCGGTCATATTATCGGTGCCGCCGTGGCATCGAGTGCAGGCCTCGGGGCTGAATCCGTGACAGGCAACACAAAGTGTCGTATCGGAAGTCAGGGTATCAACCACCCCGTTGACATGCAATTCCGGTCCGACAATCGTCAGTGATGCATCGACGACATTGGAATGACAATCAGCGCAGGCCAGACCCCCGGTTTGCACATGATATTCATGTTTCCATAACAAATCTTCCGGGCTATAGCCGATATCATGGCAAGAGCCGCAATGTGACTGACTGTTCGCGGTCCAGACCGGAGCGTTGTCGCTGTATCCACCTTCGAAATTACCGTGGCAATAAGTACCGCTGCAGGAAGCGCTGATCCGGTCCCATGATGATTGATCGCCCGCGAGCGGACCCCAGGTAATCTCGGCGATGGAATCGGCATCGAGATGACCCGGGTCGATGAGAGTGGCCGGGACTTTGTGACACTCGCCGCATTCGAAAGCGTCTGCCAGTTCGCCGCTCGCCATGTGACTGGTGTGAGCTCCAACGGCAAGTTCGCTTGTCAGAGCTTCGCCTTCTAAACCGGCCGGCGGTGCGCCGGTTTGATTGTCGATGCCGCCGTGACAACTGGTGCAGGCGGCCGGACCGGAACCATGACATGAAGCACAGACCGCCGTGTCGCGGACTTTTATATCGGTCTCGCCGTTGACATGCAGGCTGATATCGGTGATGGCCAGAAGTGTATCAACGACATCGGCATGACAGTCGGCACAGTACAAACCGGCCGTATTGATATGGAAGGCATGTTTCCAGTGCAAAGTGGCCGGGTTGTCGCCGATATCATGACAACTCCCGCAGACCGCCTGGTCTGGTGCCGTCCATACCGGAATATTCAGGTTATTGCCGCCGTCAAAATTGCCGTGGCAATATGTATTGGAGCAGACTTCGGTGTTTCTATTCCATGATGACTGGTCCCCCGCCAGAGTACCCCAGGTTATCTCGGCCACGGAATCGGGATCGATATGACCATCGGAAGCGAAAGATTCCGGGACAATATGACATTCCGAACAATTGAAAGCATCGGCCAGAGAGCCATCCTCGAGGTGAGCAGTATGCCCACCGACGGCCCGGTCGCCGGTCGCCAGTTCACCGCGTAAACCTTTGGGCGGTGCGCCGGTCTCATTATCGATACCGCCGTGACAGGAAATGCAGGAAATTCCGCCGTTTTTGTGACAGGTCTCGCAGACAGCGGGATCTCTGGTCAGCGTATCGACAATGCCGTTGACATGAAGTCCCGGCTGTATTATGGCCAGAGTTGTATCGACAACATTAGCGTGACACTCGCCGCATTTCAAACCGGCCGTACCCACATGAAATTCATGTTTCCATTTAAGATTGACCGGACTATTGCCGGTATCGTGACATGAACCGCACTCGGCCTGATTATCGGCGGTCCAGATCGGGGCATTATCATTGTATCCGCCGTCAAAGGCCCCGTGGCAGTAAGTGCCGGAGCAAGTGCGGGTATCACGGTTCCAGGAGGCATCGCCATGCCAGACAATCTCCGCGACGGAATCGGTCGAAAAACCACCCAGCAGATTGCTGTTATCATAATGCGCCGAATCGAAAACAAAAGCCGGAACATTGTGGCAGAAACTGCAATCCAAAGCCGAAGCCAGCTCGGAACCCTCCATATGTACCGTGTGCGCTCCGACTGCGATGGTCGTGTCGTCGGTCTCTCCCCTCAATCCGTATGGCGGCGCCCCGGTTTGGTTGGAATATCCGCCGTGACAGGCGGTACAAAATCCGGTCAACGATGCATGGCAGTCGATACAGGATACTCCCGCTTTACCGCCGTCAAGATCGCTTCCATGGCATTTCCGGCATCCCTCGACCCCGGTGGAAAGGACAACGTTGGCATGAAAATCGGATGAGGTCCGTTCAAGCCAGGCATCCGGGTGGGCATCGGGAAGCGTCGGGTTATCATGGTCAGAACTGCAGCCGATTATCAGACTAAAAAATACGGTCAGAATCAAAGCCGCACAAATATCAATCGACCTTATTTTTTCACGGAATAAAATCATGTCTCAATCGCCCCTTTTATTCCTCGTGTTCATGGCAGTAGGTGCAAAAACCTCCGCTGGTATTGCGGGTGCTGGTATGGCACTGAAAGCAGAAATAATTATCATCGCCATGCCAGGGTCCTTTGCTTTGAAGAAACGCCATACCGATCTGGTGAATACGCGGATCGGTTCCCTTGATACCGTCGGCATCGCGGTGACAACCGCCGCGGGCGCAGGTCGGATCGCTCGAGTCGTGGCATGATGCGCAGTTTTCGACATCGCGGCGCGCCGCCTGGCCATGGTCGGCCAGCCAATTCAGCGTGGAGTGCTCCAGCGGAATACGGTTTTGCCGCTCATGGCAGGCATTACAGAACTCTTTTCGGTCATGACAGCGGGCACAGTCTTTCTCCTTGCCGCCGGCGTCAAGCCCATGAGTGTATTCATAATTAAGATCGTGAATATTGCCGCGGAGATTATCTCCGCGATGACAATCGATACAGAAACTTTCATTGCTGTGGCATCCGGCACAGTATTCCTGACTGCCCGCGGCCTTCTCGGCATGCTGATGCCGCCAATCCTGCGGGTGAATGTCAAGAAGCGTGATTTTCTGGCCATGGCAAACAGCGCAGTCGTTGTCGGCACGATTGCCGTCATGGCATTTCATACAAAGCGGCATATTCGGCATATGAGTCACGCTTGATTCTTTGCTGTCGGCGATATCGTCATGGCAACGTGCGCATTTTACTTTTTGCTCGAAATGTTTTTTATGGCTGAATTCTATCGGTCTTTCGGGGTTTGGCGACGCCTGCGGATCATCAGTATTGTGATGGCATGTCCCGCAGTTATCGACATCCTCGATATCATGACAATCGCCGCAGGTTTCCATTGATGGAAATAATTTATCGCCGGCGGACGTGCTTGTTTTGGCGGCGATGTGGCAATCGACACATTCCAGGTCGGTATGGTTAGCGTGCGCGAATTTGATGTCGCTGGGTGGAACGGTCAGCTTCGCCGGAGCATAACCCCAGGCAAGCCATGCAAATGACAGCATCAATGCGGCTGAGACTATGGTAATTTTCCAATGTTTCATTTAATTTCCATCCTCTCCATGCGAAGTCAATGAAAACGCCTTGACAATTCGGAAATAGAAACGCGTGTCATCGTTTCTCACCGCGTTGCGCAGATATTGCCCCTCCGCCCTGACCATCGTGCTTTTACCGAGATTTTTCTGGATTCCCAGAATGGTCATATAGGAATCACTCTTATCCACCTGCATTTCCTGGATACGGTAACGGCTGAAATTGGCACTGGCATAAAACTCCAGTGTCGGATAGACACGGACATTGGCGAAACCGACCAGACCGTCGTTATCACCGCCATAGCCTTCCTTGTGCCGCCATGACAGCGACCAGAAACCGCCGTTCAGGCCAAGACTGGCGTTCCATGAATCATCCTCGGAAAAAATGTCATAATTGAATCTGGTTATCAGCCGCAATTGCCGCCAGAGGGCGCGGTTCATCTCCAGCCGGGCCTGTTTGTATCTCTCGAATTCGATCAGAGTAAATAAAGTGTTATTCGGTATCGATGGCTCGCGCCAGTTGAACTCGCCGGAGATGTACCATCCCGATGATGTCCATGAAATTCTTGATAAAAATTCGGCCAGCCGGAGATTGGCCATGTTATATGAAACGCGATTATACAAACTCCAGGTCCGGCCGCCGCTGTTCATGTCAAAACCGATGCGATGATACGCCGTCGAACCATCCGACCGCCGCATCATCCAGTTCATCCCGAGAACATTCGAACGTCCCGGCAGGTACGACAGGCGCATCCCGGTAACGGCATAGTCCGACAAAGTCCGTATTTTTTCCGGATCGGTTCCCGAAACCTCACTGCCGCCGAATAGATTGATCTTAAATGCACGTGAGATATTATATTTGAATCGCAAGCCGTCAATAATGGCGCTTCCTGCCGCCGAATACACGAACTGACGCCCGAGATAAATATTCGAACCGGAAGGATAACCCGCCAGACGGATATATGAATCAGAAATATATGTCCGGGGATCATTGGCCAGTTTATCCGACAGGTCGGTTGACCATTTCAGGTAGGTATGGAATGACAACTGCTTACTCAATTCCGGCCGCCAGGCGATGAAATCGGCGCGAAGACTTTCATATGGACGAACATGCGAGCTGTCACCCGCCTCATATATATATAGCTCGCTGGAAAGATTCCCGCTCAATTCAGCCGCGGATATTGGACTGATAAACGGCGATAGCATTATCAGGATCAAAAGTATGGCAAGAGAAAGAATAAGCCGCAAATGAGACTGGTTCAAGTTCTTGCCGGTCAACCTGAAAAGACAAGACAAATTAGATAATAATAGTCTTTGTTGCGGATGCATACCGTTATTATCGTGTTTTTTTGACATAAACGTTAATTAATTCTATTTCAGGGTTGATCTTATGGCTAAAAAGTGGGCTGTTTAGACCCCCATTTGTAATAATTAAGATGTTGCAGGAGCTTGAATTATGAGGTTCTGTTATTACCATTGAAATTGTCCTGCTATATGGTTATAAGATACAGGATATTGGTTTTTTACGCAATATCTTATTTATAATACGCGGCAATAAAAAAACCGGCTAAGATACGACGCTTGTCGATCTTAACCGGTCTTTATTTTATCCTAAAATCTCATTTCCTGTGGCACTGGATACAGAGATCACCCTTCGGATTTAGCGGCAGGTATGGCTCGAAATCGGCCCCGTGCAGTTTGTGACAACTCCGACAGGTGACCGGTTTGTTGGTTCTCTGGTCGATAACATCCGCGCCCACCGGGTGCGAACCCTGATGCGCATTGCTGTGGCAATTGTCGCACGTCGTGACACCATCGCCGTCCAGGTATTTTTCGTTATTGGATCCGTGCGGCGTATGGCAGTTGGAGCAGTCTATTCCCTTATGAGTAATATACGCGCTCTTTTCTTTCGCGGCATACTCCTCGCCGTTAAAGTGACATCGCATACAAAGAGTCTTCTGCTCCGCCGCCAGCATTGATGTAGTCGATGAGGCGTGTGGATTATGGCAGTTCAGGCATGACTGCTCATCATCGAGATTATGATGATATTTCAGATCTTCATTGCTTTTGATACTCCGGTGGCAGGTGAGACACAATGTCTTGACATCGGATACCAGCGCGAATGACGATGACTCACCCTGATTGGCATGGCAGGTGCTGCACTTGCCGCCTTTGAAAGGAGAATGCTGGTTGGCCATGAGCAAATTGGGCTGTGTCGCCGAATGCGGGTCATGACAGGTAACACAATTGGCATTACTCAGGTTATATCCCTTGTGGGCAGTGCTGAATGCGGCATCCTGACTGTGGCAGCCGAAACAGAGTTTCGGGACACTATTGGACAGCAGTTTTTCCGAATTCGAGGCATGCGGATCATGACAATTCAGACAATCATCGGCGACCGGCTGATGTACATAGGACCGCTTTAGCCAGGTCTCGACATTCTCATGACACTGCAAACACAGCTTGGAGCCCGCCTGTTTTAGCTGATTGGCAAACGCCGTAGCATGCGGGTCATGGCAGGACAGGCATTCGCCCTCCATAACCGGATTATGAACCGTCGTCATCTGTAAACGGCTCTTGATATTATCATGACACTCCAGACAAAGCTCTTTGGTATCTTCGCTCAGCAGAGCGGCATGTTTGGAAGCATGCGGATTGTGACAGTCGGAGCATTTGCCGCCATCGAAAGCGGTGTGACGATGTTTCTGTGACATCAATTCTTCTATTTCGGAATGGCACATCAGGCAAACCCCCGGCTCATCGACATTTACGACCGAAGCCGTAGCAAGTGTCACCAGGCTGAATAGTGCAGTCAATATGATAAGCAGTGTCGTTTTCATCGTTTGTACTCCTTCTGGTGACAGGCGTAACAGTCACGGCTTTCGAACGGGTCATGCGAATGCGCGTTCATCAATCCGCCTTCATTGGAAACATGCGGGTTGTGGCATTTCTGGCAATCTATCTGGCTGCCGCTTAAATTCAAATGTTTTGACTTGAAATCGGAATCGTCGCCGTCGTGACAGTTGAGGCACTGAGCCGGGACATCCTCGGTAAGGAGCGATACGAACTGGCTGTGATGCGGCTGGTGGCAGCCCAGGCACTCGCCATCCTCGGCCGGCGGGTGAACCATACCGCCCTCGGAGTGCTGAAGAATGTCCGAGTGACAGGATTGGCATAACTGCGCCGGTTTATCCAGAAGAAGCCCGTTGATTTTCGACTTATGCGGCTGGTGGCAGCCGGTGCAGGAACCGTCCGTGAACGGTTTATGACTGCTGTGAGTGCCATCCGGCAAACCAACGACATTATCATGACACTCGCTGCAGATTTTATCCTGACTGTTTGCCAGCATGCCCTTGATATCCGAGCCGTGCGGCTTATGACAGAGTTCGCATTCTTTTTCCTCGAACGGCGGATGCATCGCGAATCCCTCGCCCCCCTCTGTCAGGTTACTATGACATTCAAGACATAAGTCGCTTTTATTTTTCTTCAGAAGGGACGCCTGCGAGGAGGCATGCGGCTCATGGCAGACATTGCACTGTCCGGCCCGGACCGGAACATGCGGAGCCTTCATAACAACCCATTTATTGATGTCATCATGACATTCGCTGCAAAGATCGAGACGATTGCTCTTGGTCAGCTTTTCAAAGTTCGAGCCGTGCGGTGTGTGGCAGTCCAGGCAGCTCCCGTCGACAAAAGGATAATGCGTATATTCGAGCGAGGCCGATTCTTTAACATCCTGATGGCAGCCTTCGCACAGGGTCCTGGTATCCTTGGTGATCAGTTTATCCGCGGTTTTGCCGTGTCCGGAATGACACAGGGTGCAATCCTGCCGGGCCGGCTTATGGCTGGAATTCATGGATAACTCACCCTGGACATCGTCATGACATTCGAGACAGAGTTTATTGGGCGCATCAGCCAGCATAGCCTTGTATTTCGAGCCGTGCGGGTTGTGGCAGGTCAGGCATTCGCCGTCGGCGACCGGATCATGTGTCCCCTTGGCCGGCTCATCATGGCAGACCAGACACAATTCCGACCCCTCGGCCGTGACGCCGAATTGATCGGAACTTCCGGGCGCATTGTGGCAGCTTTCGCACTCACCTTCCTGCACCGGGCTGTGCATCGAGTTGGCCAGCAGGCCGGGCTGGTTGGAGGAGTGCGTGGTGTGGCAGGAACCGCAGCCCGATTCCTCAACGGTGTAACCGGCATGCGCCTTGACGAATCCGTCCGCCCTGGGATTATGGCAATCACGGCAAAGCTCTTTTTGATCCTTGACTAATAGACCTTTATGGTCGCTGCCGTGTATTTCATGACATGAAGTGCAGCCCTTTTCCAGCGGTTGATGTTTGTGCATCAGTTCGAATTCAGTCCGGTCATGACAGCCATAGCAAAGCTGTGGCGATTTTTCCTTGAGTATCCCTTTTCCCTCGCCCGCATGTGGATTGTGGCAGGCGGTGCAGTCGCCGTCGGCGACCGGTTTGTGCAAGATTTTTTTATCCAATCCCAGAACTGTCTGGTCATGACATTCCAGGCAGATTGTTTTGATATCATCCTTTAACCGCAGGACACCGACAATCCCGTGCGGCTTATGGCAGGACAGGCATTTGTTTTCAGCAAAAGGATTATGTTTGGTGCTGCCTGTGAAATCGGCCCCCTTATGGCACTCGAGACAATTCCCCTTGCTGGAAAAACGCTTGCCCTTTTTCACCTGGGCGCCGGCATCCGGCGAAGACAGCAGGATAAACAAACCCGCCAGCAGGAATGCCGTTAGTGCCGCCGATGAAAACAATTTCCCGATTCTCATGACCCCTCCCCGAAATACTTTTCAATAGCCGGGTCATTGTATTCGATGGTCGAACCCGCCTTAATCAGGGTCAGGGCCTTATCAAGCAATTCATTGAATTTTTTCTGGAACATGACTTCGCGAATTTTCATTTCCACTTCGTCCATTTCCTTGACCCGTCCGGGACGCTTTCCGTTAATATGAAAGATCATCCATCCGCTGCCGGTCGGATAGGCCCGGCTGGAATGGCCAACCCCAAGCTGTTGCATTTCACTCCTGATCTGGTCGGGAAACACCATAAGTGACATCCATTGCGCTTTCTCTTTACTCACACCCGAATCGGGTTCGTACTCCCGGGCAATAAAATCAAAATCCGCTCCTTCGCCCAGTCTTTTTTCGATTTCGGTTGCGATTTTTTCATCAGTTATATCCAGACGTTCCAGTTCATATTCGTCCGGTTCGCGGAAATCATCAAGATGCTCCTTGTAATAGGCATCGAATTCGGCATGATTGAACGTTATTTGCGAAACGACGGTTTCTTTTATGTAGATTTCTATCAATGAACTGTCAAGGCTGTTTGTATACTGTGCTATTATTTCAGGGCGATCCAGGTAGCCGTTTTCACAGGCGGCCATTGTCAGTACGAATTTATCCTTGGCTGAAGACATTCCGATTTGCATGAGCGAATCGAAAGTCAAATCGCCTCTTTCCATGGCAAGCCGCGATATCATTGTCCGTAAATCCCCTTCGGTGTAACTGTACTCTTTACTTCCGACAAAAACGGGATCCTCGGAGCCATTGGTGAAATCAGGGGTATACAGCCCGGCGGCGTCGGCCTCGATCCGTTTAAGAATGGTGGAATCCGTTTTGAAAGGATACTTTTTCATAAGTCCCGCGATAAATTCCGACCATTTCTTTTCGCGTTTCTGCTGCATTAGAACCGACTTTATCTTTGGAGTATACGCCGCCAGTTCCGAAGTGTCGGCGGGAGCTGTCTTGTCAATGCGCAGGAAAGCATAAATCTGACGATACCGGAACGGCGCCGATATTTCACCTGGTTTCATTTTATCGGCCTGATCCCTTAATTCTTTTTCAACGTCGCCATAGTACTTGAGATTGTGAAGGCCGCCTTTATAGCGGTACATATCCATCGATGAAGCTTCGGCTATACTGTCCATCGAGGCACCGCCCTTGATAGCATTTATCAATGTTTGTGCCGTGGCGGAATCCTGTACCGAGACCGTTCGAATTTGCATCTTTGAGTAGTTCTTCAAAAAATATGCCAGAATATCCTTATCGCTGATTTCCGAATCAGAGTTGAAGTTTTCCCTGGCGTACAGGCGTACGGCGTTTTCCCGGCGGTCACGATCGAGCTTCTCGAGAAGGGCCTCGTCTTGATCCAGTCCCAGAGCGAAAGCCTCCTGGGCAATCAAACGATCGTTAATGATTTTATTGAGCAATTTGCGATAATCATAAGACTCCTTATGTTCATTATCCATCCTGGAATGAATGTCCATGAACACCTTATCCATATCGGAGACATAAATGGTGTCATCATTCACAACCACAAGGTATGACTGGTCACCCTGTGCCGGTGCCGGTTCCTGCGCTCGTGGTACCTCTGCCGCTCCCAGAAATACTGCAAGTCCGATAAGTGCGGTCAGATAGTATCTCATTTTTGTAAGCCTTTTCCCCTGTTTCTTTATATTCAAATAAATCACCTGATATCCTTTTCCACTTTTTTCACGAAATCATCAACTGCCTTTCGCGACAATTCACCCAGTGAATTCGATGACCCCGAATGAAGCAGCGCCGTCGAATTAGAACCGCGACGGGAATATTCATAAGCCCCGATAATTCGCCCGCTCTCGGAATCCAGACATCGCCCGTCGAACTCCACCTCGGGGCCGGTGCCCTCAACGCCGGCCATGCCGGCTTTGAACATATTGACATTACCGGTGATGACATAATCGACATTCAGATGGCTTCGCAGTTGGGCCAGCATTTCATAATCGATTTCACCGCGAAGAGCGCGGTTCTGTGAACGGAACAGTTCATTGACCGTCCCCGGTTCTATAACGCCCATACCCCGGTCGATAAGTTCGGTCAGCATAAAGGTCGTGATGACATCGCCTGCGAATTTCTGCCCGGACAGATTATCGAATGTAACCAGAGCGATTGTCGGCGATGATTTATCCGTTTCCATCCGCTTTATATGTTCATTTATACTTTTTTCGAAATTTTTGAAAGCGCCGCCGACAAGCTTTTCGGCCAGTTCGTTGATCTGTCGAATCTGCCCGATTCCCAGCAAGCCGGTGAAATCGTCGCCGCTCGCAGCCTCGGACACCGCCCAGAATATCTTCATGCTTTTGGTATCGAGCAGACGGGCCGAAAACCCGGCCTCGGGAATTTCATTTTCCAGGAAAACATCTATCGATCCCAGCAGAATGAAATCCACGTCAAGCTCATCCGCAATTATGGAAGCTTCGGCGGTATTGATGGCGCCGAAAGTGCGAATCCGGTTCTTGCGAAGTGTTTGCCTCAGCATGGCCGAATCGACAACATTATAACCGCTCTCCGCAACGCGGTTCCGAATCAGCGGCATAAGGATATCCTCTCCCGCCGTTTCCCCGGCATAATCGGCGAACGGCATAATCGCAATCGTGTATGTCCCGGAATTAACAATATCGGTATTGCCTTCCGCTCCGCCGGGAACGGCTGACAACATCAGAAGCAATAAACCTGCAAAATATGTCAATCGTTTAATCTTCATGCTATTTAATGAGCGTCTTTATCACTCCCTTGACGCAGTCTCGCATGGCTTCGCTTTCGGATTTATCCCCGGTCCCGAACAGAGATGCCAGGAAACCCTTTTTTCCGGAAGTATTCGTGGCCGACCATACCGTCATTCCGGTTTCGGTCTCGACCATCCTGACCACCATGGTAACGGTACTGACGGTCGAGGCGCCGCTCCGGAAGGTCGAGACTTCGGTAACGTTTCCCAGTATAATACCCTGCACCTTGAGTTCCTTGCCGATATTGACAATCTGCTCGTTGCTCAACTGGCTGGTACGCAGGGTGGCGAATTTCTCCAGCGCCCGCGTGACTTCCCCCGGTTCGACAATATCGAACGCTCTCTCGGATAATAATTCCGATATAAATATTCCTGTCGCCCTGGCGCCCGCTCCCTGGTCCGATGACAGGTTGTCGAAGGGAACCACGGCCACTCTCTCCAGGTATTGAAAATTATATTCATCATGGATGAATACTGATGGCGACATCCCCCCACAGCCCCCGATTAGTATCAGCACTGCCCCCAGTAGCAATCCCATTCTGATCATTTTATCACACCTTCCATTCACATCAAAATCCGGATTTCAAACCGATCTGTAACGACGTGTTTTTGGTCCTGTCGGTCAGAGTGTATTCATTTCGCGTATAGCTGAAAAACAACAGGCTGCCGTTACTGATTTTATAATTTATACGCACGTTGGCGCGTTCACTTTTCACACCACTGTCGCCATCGTTTATCGTCGCCAGAGCGCCGACTGTGATACGTGGCGTAAGATTCCAGCTTAAGTTATATTCCTGATAAAAATAATCAAGGTTTTCTTCGTCATCATAAGTGAGAGATCCGCGTATCAAAATGGTCCTCGTCAGGCGATAATTCAAGTCGGCGCTGTATTGACGCCGGATGCGCATCGTTTCATCTTTCAGGTTGCTGGTCGATTGATACAGAAAATTAAATATGGCATCCAGAGCCCGATGCATTTTCGCATCCGCCGACAGCCGGTAGGTCCAGCTGTCATAAGCGGTTTTGGAATCAAACTGGTTATTACGATTATAGCCTGCCTCAAGAGACAAATCCAGCCCGGCCAGCACATTCCCGCTGGTCTGGAAAAACAGGTTATTGGCCTCCCTTGTCTTTGTTTTGTCAATATAATCGGTTCTGGTCAGGGCCGCAAAGGAAAATGAAAGAGTCGGCAGCGGTGACATCAACAGGCTGTATGAAAGCGATCGGCTGTCGTTATGCGTCCCACCGTCCCGGTAATTCTCGTAACCGGTTTGATATCTCAGCAGTTGGGAAACCATTGAACTCGGCCGGTGACGGCCGGTCAGCGAATAGAACACCTCGTCCCGGCTGTTGCCGAAATTGCCGCCCGGCTCGCGGCGGACCGTCAGGTCGGCCGAGGTCTCGAATATCTTTGAGAAGGCATAACTTGCGGCCAGATCGGCCAGGTGCGATGAGGAGTTTTTTTCATCACTGATGACATCCTGTTTTTCTATAAGAGGCTGGATTTCGGTAACAAAAACGCTGATAACATCATTTAATCCCGAATTAACTGCCTTGATATATCGTGTTGTCTGTACCGGGAAAAATATCTCATACCGGTTAAAACTGGTATTGAATTCGGCGGTGACCGCGGTTGTTACCGCGTTCCAGGCAAGGTTGTCTTCGGATATATACACCCGCCAGCTCAACTGGGCGCCCGACGGACGATCGGTATATATATAAAGGGCGCTGACTTCGCGTTCGATAGTAAAATCGACTCCGATATTTCTGTCAGCCAGACCTTCTCCGATATCGATCGAAGGCTGTGCCGGATCGGTTATGTTGCCGTCAGCCAGAGTGCTGAGACTATCGAGTTCTCCAAGGTCGGGCGCCGGATCGACGCTGTATAAGGCGCGCGAGAAAGGAATACTCTCGAGCAGCTTATCGCCGCCCAGATTTTTCGTTTTCTGCGAGCGATAATTAAAATCATAGCCGGTGCTGAAACGCAATTTGTTATCGAGCCAGTATGATGACTGGTTCCAGCGGAAGAGATGCTGGAACTCGGTAATATTAAGGTTGCTGCTGATATTTTCATTTTCCCGGCGAACCAGATTATAATAAAAGCTTTGTTGTTTATAATTATAATTGAGGCCAGTCTGGAGGCGGTTTTCCCGGGTGTCACGCTCGGTTCGATTTTTGTCGTTGTAAGTATGATTCCAGTCGTAGCGGACTTCAAGTTGCGGATATTTTATCGAATTAGTCGTGAAAGTCATCCCGGCGTTGTTTCGTATTAAATCAGTCGCTTCATTGTTGCTGGTCGTTTCCTGCCGCCGGATTATTCCGCCGAAAGTGAAAGAGGGATGTTTCCAGACAAGTTCTCCGGCCGGTTGATAATCATAGCGCCAGATATTGGCCGACTGGCTCTGGTCGATTCCCAGATTATGATATCGTAATGAGGTTCTGGCCAGAATATAAGGAGTGAAATATTTTGTCCAGTTGACTGAGTATTCCTGGTTCAATGATTTGGTCGTCTGCTCATCCGATTCGGTACTTACTCCTGTTATCTGAAGATTCCCGCGAAGATTGTCGGAAAACAAAGCCAGCACCGGCTGACCCGTCGAAAATAACATAAGCAGGAGCGCCGCAATCAATATTTTATATCGTACCGGATATAACATCCTTATTACTCCGGCACTATGGCCATATACGGCCGGTCACCGACTTCGACTCGGGCCATAATTTCTCTGTTAACGGCATTGATAACGGCCAGTCTGTCCTCATCGGGCATGACAGCCAGCAAAAATCTATTTTCGGGATCAAGCGTTATCAAACCGGGGCGGCCCGGCACAGGTATCTGCCCCAGCTTGAAACCATTTTCCGGCTTGATAATAGCGATTTCGGAACAATCGCCCATAGCGGCATAAAGCTGGCGTGAACCCCGATGATACGCCATACCGACCGCCGGAGAGCAGATATTGAGCGATCCGAGATTGTTGCCGGTTCGCATATCAATAGAACTTATTTTGCGCTGTCTGCCAAATGCCAGGTACAGTACTTTATCGCGGTCATCGATGGCGATTTCCGACGGCGAACCGCCGACCGACAGGGTCGTCGTACTTGATTGCTCGATCGGCTGGTATATCGAAATATTTTCAGAATTCAGGTTGCTGATGTAAACATTACCGCTTATTCTGTCGACTGCCATTGCCGCCGGTGCGACTCCGAGCGTCACGCGGTCTGTTTCCTGGAAGGATTGGGTATCAAAGACAGACAATGTATTGGAGCCATGGTTGACGATATATAATTGCTGCTCATCGGGTGACAAAGTCATACGGCCCGGTTCATCGCCGTGCCTGAGCAGAACTGTCCGCAATGTCTGGTGTGTGTTCAAGTCGATGACAACAATGCTGTTGTCTCCCGAGTTGGCCACATACAACTGGCGATTGAGACGCGAGTAAACCATGCCCCTTGGGGCGCTGCCGGTCTTGACCGCATCGACAACGCGATAGCTGAATCTGTCTATTACGGTCAGGTTATCGGATCCTTCATTGGCGACAAAAATCAATCCTCCCGACGGCGGAATATCATTTTGCATCAGCCTGAAACGCGGCACAAAGGTCATCTGTTCGTTTTCATCGTATTGTATCTCCGGCGACCACTTTAAAAAGATAACCTGGGCGGTTTCTCTATTGATATGAGCATTGATTGTGACCGTAACATCTTCGGAGATACCGGACGGCTCGACAACATTACCACCAAGCATTATTTTGACTTTACTAAAGCCAAAAATAAGCGAACTGTAATCGCCCGAAGGTATAGTACCCTGCGACAAGAATATCTGTCCGCCCGAACCGGCGGGAATATTGAAAGAAGTATGTCTTATCGGCAGGTCATATTCGCCGGGGCGGCCCGAAATACGGAGTGAAGCCAGTTCCGCATCCACCGTTCCCGGCATCGATTCGGCCGGTTCAATGTATATGACGATCTGGGCATCGCCGGAATTTCCCGCCGTTTGCGAAAATGCAGTCAATTGCATTATCAGAAAAGAGGATGCGGCCAGCATGAAGGCAATAACCGGCAGTGTCATTCCTGCTGAAAATGTCTTTTTAATCAACCGCATCTTTAATTTCAACCCCTTTTTTTCGCACGAAACGCCCGAGTGTAAGACTCGGGCGTCGCGTGAATAAAACAGACGAAAATGAATCAGTAGCTCCGTCGTACACGGAATGCATATTATGGAACGACTGTGACGATTTCGTCATTGACGTCTTTGACATGGCACTTGTTGCACAGCGAGCGCTGGTTGGGACTGTTAAACGGATCAGGAATAGCATAGGAACCTGATTCCACACCATCCTCTTCAAGAAGAGTAATGGCGAAATCCCAACGGCCGGAATTAGGAGCCGACGAAGCGTGCGCACGATGGCAGGTCAAGCACATAACTTTACTGGTCGAAGAAGGACCGGCAGTCGATGTGGTCGTGTTGGCCGCATCTTCAAACGGGACGGCCGCAAGGTAAGCGGTCGCGGCAGTTCCGCCGGTGATATCTTCGGTGCCGTTGTAAAGGTTGTAGTTGGTGGCAATGGTGGCACCAAGGTTATGATCGGTCGGGTGCTTCATGGTGCTGCCGACGTTGTGGAAATCACCGTGGCAGTTTCCGCACCAGGCGCTCATGCCGCTGTGATAAGCGGTGTGGTTCGAGTTGGACTCGGTACCGCCGGATGAACCGGTGGCAAGACCTTCCGCAACCGGAGCGGCATTAGTGAAGGTGAAAAGGCCGTCCTGGATGGCGCCGGCGCCATAAAGCAGACGGAAATTGGTGTTTCCGTGCGGGTCATGGCAACTGGAGCAACCCAGTTCGGATGACGGGAATGAGCCGCCCGGCGAGGTCAGCAGAGTACCGTCACCGGCAACGCCCTTGGACGGAGCGTTGAGGTTGTGGCCGGCTGCATCGCCGCCGATAGGATTGAGGGCACCATTGTGGCCGTCGTTAAGGTTGTCTTCCAGAAGGAAAACAAAGTTTCCGCCGCCTTTGGTGACCGGCGGGGCCAGCGGATCGGCTGTGAAGACAGCGCCGCGGCTGGTGGCATGACAGGAAAGACAGACATCACTGGGAGTCGCGTCTTTCAGCAACCAGTCATTGCCGTTCGGGCTGTCAGGATCGACCAGCGCACCGTCCTTACTGTTGTGCATTGTGTGGCAGCCTGCACAGTATGCAACGCCGGCATCATGGAAGGCATAGGCACTTCCGCCGAGAACGAAGCAGATAGCTGCTACGAGAAGAAACATTCTGCGCATTAGTGAACCTCCTTAAGCGCATTAAAGTTGATTCCGGACAGGTCTAGATCCTGCCGGTGTACAGAATGTGATGAAAAAAATAAGTGTTGTGCTCCAGGTTCCATCGCTGTTCCGTTTGAGAATTCAGATTCCGGTTCCGACTGAAGCTTTTGCCCGCCGGTTGCCTCTTGTGGATCAATCCCGCGGTTTGAATTATTGCTGTGTATCTGTAAATGTCGGTCCACAATAAATTGCGGCAGCCGACAGACCTGGACCATGTTATTATAGGTCTGACCTATAAATATTTCATTTTCAGGGCCGTTTGCCAGCCAGGTGGGATGATAGAACCAACCGGCCCGCATGCCTTTTCCGCCGAACTCTCCCAGAAATTTTCCGGATTGTGAAAAACAGACCACGGTAAAACGATGTTTATCAAGGACTGTCACGATGCCGTCGGCGGAGATATCAACCGATATGGGAAACGCCAGCTCGCCGACACTGCTTCCCTTGTAACCGAGCGAGGGCATCTCTTTGCCGTTGATATTGAAACGGTAAACCGTGCCCACCATGGAGCCGGGCAAATAAATAACATCGTCTTTTACCGAAATGGTTCCGAAGATTAATTCCTGCCTTTGAGTTTCATCCATGTTTTTCTCGACTTCCATTTCCGTTTCGAGATTCCCGTCGAGATCAAAACCGAGAATTCGCGGCCCGGAAAGATCAAGAGCGTAAAGGATATCCGTGTCACTTATGGCAATACTACTGATATTAGCTTTATTGTCCGGCGCGAGCGCGGGATTGAAAGTACTGATGAATGCCCCGTCATAATCATATATGAATATCTTCGGCCCCTGCAAGGTATTGCCCAGAACATAGATATATCCCTGGGAATCGATGGCGAGATCCAGAGGCGCCCCGCACTGTTCAACCGTGGAAAATTCGTATAAATAGATGCCTTGCGGATCGAAAATGGTCACCCGGCTGTTGCCCGGATCGGCGACATATATTTCATTGGTGCCGGCTTCAATTAAAATCCGCCCCGGACGCAGCAGATGATCTTCGCTTCCGGGGATTGTCAAAAGTTTTACAAACTCCGCAGGGGCCGCCAGTTGGGTATTGGATTGAGCATTGGCCGATATCGCCGAAAAAGCAATCAAGAGCCAGCCGATTGAACCTATTATGATGCGGCTCATTCGGTTAACTCTGCCCGCACGGCAGGCAATACTTGGCAACGTAACCCTGTGAATTATTTCACAATCTTTCATGGTCTATCTAAATAGGCGAGTAAAATGCCCTAATATGTATCTCTTTTATCCACGCTGGGGCAAATTTAATATATAAGCTGGAAAAAGCAAGTCTTTTTTGTCCTGTTTGCAAAAAAAATAGATAAATTCCTGCTGCTTTGTACTTATCCTGGATAAATCTAGTGCATTTTAAGAATATTAAAAAGTACAGTATATTGATATAAACTGTACTTTTTCAGGAATGCTGCAACACCATGCACCTATTCTTTATTTGTCATTGGGGATGACAAGCCCGGCAGGTCTCGACGGGATATTCGGATGATGTCAATTCTCCGTCTCGATTGTTGTCGAACTTGTGACATGATTGACATTCTATTTGTCCGTCCAGAAGACTCACTTTCTCCACATTCACCTTACTGCCGCCTGTTTTGGCGGCAATTCCAAAAGGATGGCTGCCGTGTTCATCGAAAGCCGGCGGGTTCAACCCGGCGTCAGTAAGATCGGGAAAAACATCCGACCGGACCGAATGGCAGATAAGGCATTTCTCCGACGGTGATAAATAAGTCAAAGCCGGATTGTCCGAATGGTAAACCGACGTCGCCATCCTATGTCCGGCCGACAGGTTTTCCAGGCTGACCGAATCATTATGACAGGTTAGGCATTGGAATAATTGAGCCTTCGAATCGAAATCCAGTGTGAAAGTCCGCGCTCCCGCTTTAATCATTTCAGTTTGGTGAAATTGATGGCAATCAAGACATTTGCCGGCAGCCTTGTTGTGAAAACTTAACGGGTAGTCAAATGGCCTGGTCGCCGTAAGATTATGGCATTCCGCGCAGTTGTCGCTGAGATTTCTGTTTCCGGATGTCAAGTCGGAAGTGACTTTCACAAACGAGTGACACTTCGGGCAGCTGGCATTGTGATGACCTTTAGTGCTGCTTGCCGCCTTCTGCTGTGAAAAGGCCGGCAGGATCGCCAGGATGGAAAAGAGGGCGACGGAAGCGCCTGTTGTCTTATACACAGCCCCGAAGTTC
>JBFMFJ010000008.1:0-23505 GCA_040752235.1 Candidatus Zixiibacteriota bacterium
GATTTTGTCCTCATCAGGTCGGTCAATCCTGATGAGGTGGCTTTGGCGCTGAAAAAGGCCGGCCTGAGAGCACGATCATTAAGTCATTTACCTCAGCTTGAAAATTATCTGCAGCTCATCATCAATGATGACGCCGCGGCTCATCGATCGGTTGAGGTTATGGAAAATATGCCGGGGCAGTATTTCCATGATAGAAAGACCGGGCGATCCCGGTTGACTTTGCGTCGACCCGCCGAAACGGCATGTGAAGAAACAGAATTAAATAAAGTTGATTCCAAAACCCGAAACGGGTAAAGGAAGAGTTCGCTGTGATGCAGGATTTTAATATGCTCATGAATCGGATTAAAGATACAGCGGCCGTGGACGAAAATAGTCCTATAGGGACTTTTTCAAAAGGGGACAAAAATATTATGAATTCGACTGCTGATACCTGCAGCCATGAGCCTGCATTCGCCCGACATCATCAAGAAAAGGCAACAGATAATCAGGCCGGAAGAGATATTTTGAATCGTTTTCGATTCGAATCAATCATCTACCGTTTATGCACCGTTGGTGCCATAATAGGCACATTTACATTGTTTTTAGTGCCTGAAATGAGGTTTTCCCACTCGGCAGGCAGTCTTATGACAGCAGCCATGCTCCTCGGAGGCAATCTCCTGTCGTCACTGCGATTGCCGGTGCCGAATATGGTACCGCCGGGACATCGTCGGACAGACTGGGGGCGCTTCAGGTCCCGTGAACTGAGATTTATATTACTGGCGACCTTTGGGATTTTCTTTGCCGGCATCAATATATCGACAATAACCCTTGGTCTGTTTCTCGGCGTCAATTTGATGCTCCAGACCGCCCTCTTCATATTATGGCGGTGGTACAATCTTCGGGATTCCCGCCGTCAGAATGTCCGACCGCCGTCGAAATCCGAAAAAAATGTCATTATCTTTGGAGCCGGCGAGCGAGGGAAACGAGCCGCCGATATATTCCTGAAATATCCCGACCTCAATATTCGAATCCTCGGTTTTATTGATTTCCACAAAAGCGGCCTCTGGCGATATCGCGATATTCCGCTGGTCGGTCAGGTCGATCAGCTTGATCAGGTGATCAACCGCAATCAGGTCGATATGGTGGTCATGGCGCCTGAACCGGAGGATTATATCGCCAGTCAGGATATTTTCGATCTCGTGGAAAAGATGGGTGTTAATATATGCGTCCTGCCCTTCATATATGAACGAAAGATATCGTCATGCTGCACCTCATCCGTAAACGGTCAGGCGATGCTTCTTTATCAGCCGCTCAGACAAAGTGCCGTGGAGAAAATTCTCAAGAATATCATGGACAAGGTCGGTGCCATCATCGGTCTGATGATATCCGCACCGGTTCTACTGGTTTCGATCATTGCCATCAAACTTGATTCCCCCGGTCCGATTTTGTTCAGACAAAGGCGATCCGGTCTCAACGGCCGTGTTTTCGATATGCTGAAACTCCGGACGATGGTCAGCGATGCCGAGGGGCGGAAGCAAACCCTGATGCATCTTAACGAGATGACCGGACCGGTTTTCAAAATAAAGGATGACCCTCGCGTTACACGGGTCGGAAAAATACTGCGGAGATTTTCCATTGATGAGTTTCCGCAATTTATAAATGTTCTTAAAGGTGATATGTCTCTGGTCGGCCCGCGCCCGCCCCTTCCTGCGGAGGTCGCCCAGTATGAACCCTGGCAGCGCCGTAAGCTTTCTGTCAAGCCGGGAGCAACCTGCCTCTGGCAGATAAACGGACGTAACCATATCGATTTCGAGAGATGGACAAGATTGGATTTGCAATATATAGACCAATGGTCTTTAAGGGAAGATGCCCGCATACTGCTGAAAACGATTCCGGCAGTGCTTAAAGGGAACGGGGCATCATGATTGCATCCAGTCGGCATAGGACAGCCGATGAGACCGATAAAAATAATATCAGCATGGACCTTCTTCTTTTTTGCATTTGTTATTGATTCACCGGGAGCGGTATATCTCCCGGTGAATCAAACGGAATATCAGTTTATATATGATCTTGTCAGGCGCGCCGAAATATCCGGGCAGTATCATGACTATTTCTTCAGCGTCGCTCCTTATGATTTTGATAAGATAAATCAGGAATATCCGTTATCGGCCCTGACATCGGGAGTCGATAATGGCCATATCAGCGCCTTCGCTTTTCTATCAGAGGATTTACGTTCCGCGAAATATGAACGAGGACGAGGCTATGAATCAGTCCGCGGCGGACTGATTGCCCGGCCGTACCCCCGGCTTTTTATTTATACCGGTTTTCTCCTTGATGAAAAGATGCATGATGATCCCGATTATGCGGGGAAGAAATGGCGCGGGCTGGCCGGTGAAATCGAAAACAGCTATATGGCATACGATGCCGGGAGCCTCGATATCCTGCTGGGAAGATTTTCATCCTTCTGGGGCCCAATTAATCAGTCACTGATACTCTCGGAAACCGCCCGGGCGATGGACGCCTTATCCCTTAGACTGCAATGGAAAAAACTGCACTTTACCTATCAGTTCGGGAAACTGAGCCGGGTCGATACGACCATAACATCAGGGGCCTTCGACAACCGATTCTTTGCCGGGCACCGAATCGACTTCAAACCGATCAGCAATCTCAGAATCGGTCTTTTTGAGACAATCATTTTCGGCGGACCGGGACGAAGTGTCGATCTGACCTATTTGAATCCCATCATGTTCTACCATGCCGCCCAGTTGAACGAGAATGTCGATGATAATACATTCCTTGGACTGGATTTTGACTGGTATATCCGGAACCGCCATAAGCTGTACGGCCAGTTGATGGTCGATGATATGCAGGTGGATGATGAAGCGGCCGGTGATCAGGAACCGGATGAAATCGGCTGGCAAATCGGCTTTAATTCGATTGATTTGTTCAACCGGTTCGATCTTAGTCTTGAGTATTTGAAAATAACGAATCGGACATATAATCAAAAATTGCCACGCAACCGCTATGAAAACAGGGGAGAGTTGATCGGCCATGCTTTCGGTCCCGATGGCGACCGGCTGCAGATGATGGTCACGCACTGGTTCGGCTTCGAAAGGAAGATCTCACTGGATCTGTCATACCAGCGCCGCGGTGAAGGAAGGTATGATGATACATGGACCGAACCCTGGGAGGATTATGACGGCGATTATACTGAACTGTTCCCGACCGGTATTGTCGAGAAAAGCCTGAAATCATCCCTGCATGCCGCCGGATTTTACAGGAATATTGCCTTTATCAATATCGAGGCCGGATTGGAACACGTCAAGAATTTCAAGAATAATTCCGGCGACAATCGAACCATCCCCTTTGTCAATCTGCGCGTTTCTCTGATTTGCCATCATCTTTTTAACTTCGATTAAGTCTTTACAATTTCACAGGAACCTACCCCGCATTTGGATTGTTGAATCAAAGACAATGAAAGTCCATGTATATTTTATTGCCGGGACTATAATTTTGGTCTCGGTTTTTGCGGCAGGTAAGTTAATTGAAAATACACAGGGAGAAACAACTATGGGAAATACGACCGACAACATCTCAGTCCACAAATTTACAAATCATCTGATTGATGAAAGCTCGCCCTATCTGCTTCAGCACGCCCATAACCCGGTTGACTGGTATCCCTGGAGCGAGGAAGCTCTCACCCGGGCCAAAACCGAGGATAAGCCCATCTTCCTTTCGATCGGTTATGCCGCCTGTCACTGGTGCCATGTCATGGAGCATGAGTCATTCGAGAACGAGGATGTCGCCCGGATACTCAATGAAAATTTTATTTCCATTAAAGTCGACCGCGAGCAGCGTCCCGATCTGGATCAGATATATATGGCGGCGACCATGGCCCTGACCGGCTCCGGCGGCTGGCCGATGTCGGTTTTTCTTACCCCGGACCTTAAGCCATTCTTCGCCGGAACATATTTTCCACTCCATGACGGCTATGGCCGCCCCGGGTTCCTGAGCCTGATACGGAAGATTGCGGATGTCTATAAAAACGAGCAGAGTAATATCGAGCAGTATTCCGAGGATTTTGTCAGGCGAATTCAGGATGCCTATGAGCCGGTCAATGAAAGTATTCCCCTGAATGCGGAAATTCTCGAAAAGGCCGCAAATGGTCTGATGCACAACTATGATTCCGTCAATGGGGGTTTTGGCAACGCCCCAAAATTTCCTCATCCGACCGATCTCTCATTCCTGATGAAAATCTATGCCGAAAGTAAGAATAAAGCCATTCTGGAGGCGGTGGAGCACACGCTTCGGAAAATGGCTCAAGGCGGCATATATGACCAGATCGGCGGCGGGTTTCACCGTTATTCGACCGATGCCCGTTGGCTGGTGCCGCATTTCGAAAAAATGCTGTATGATAATGCCATGCTGGCAATGACTTACAGCGAGGCTTTCCAGATTGCCGGCAATGAACTGTACCGCAGGGTAGTCCGTGAGACACTTGATTTCATGCTGCGCGAGATGCATCACGAAAACGGCGGCTTTTATTCGGCTCTCGATGCCGACAGCGAGGGTGAAGAAGGTAAATTTTACGTCTGGAAAAAAGACGAAATCGATTCATTACTCGGAGAAAGAGCGGAGTTGTTTTGCAGATATTATAATATCTCCGAGCATGGCAATTTTGAAGATAGCGACAATATCCCCAATATTGATTCATACTCACTGAAATACAGAGAGCAGACAGGATTGTCCGATCAGCAATTCGATGATGAAATCGAAAAAGCCAGAAAGATTCTTTTTGACTCACGCTCCGGGCGGGTGCGGCCATTCACCGATGATAAAATCCTGACTTCATGGAACGGGCTGGCGATATCGGCCTTTGCCCGCGGGTACCAGATAACCGGCGATGAGAGATATCACAAGGCGGCGCAGGATGCGGCCGCATTTATCAAGAATACCCTTTATCGCGAGGGAAAATTGATTCACTCTTACCGGGATGGTCGGACCTCCGAGGGAATTTTTCTGGAAGATTATGCCTGTTTTGCTGCCGGATTGATAGATCTTTATGAAATCGAATATGATTACGCCTGGATAGAATTCGCCGCTGAACTGGCGCGCGGTGCGGTCGACAAGTTTATGGATGATGATGGCAATTTCTACCTGGCTCCGGCAAATCAAAGTGACCATTATATGCGCCCGAAGGATATCGCCGACGGTGCTCAGCCGGCTCCCGGTTCGATTATGATACAAACCCTGCTTAAATTGGGGCAGATTACCAGCGACAGCGCCTTTCAGCAGAATGCCGAAAAAGGGCTGGAAGCGGTTTCGACCAATATTTCGGGAGTGCCCCATGCCATGATTTCCGCGGCAACCGCCTTCTATTATCTGATATCTGACAAAATCGAACTGGTGCTGGTGGGCCGGGAAAACAGGCAGCGATTCTTGAATGTAATTTACCGACATTATTTCCCCAACCGGATTATCGTGGTCTCAGATGGCGGCAATGAAAATATAGGTCTCCTTGAAGGAAGAAAATCAATCGGGAAAACGACGGCTTATGTCTGCAAAAATTCCGCCTGCCGGCTTCCGGCGGCCAGTCCGGAGGAACTGAAAAAACAGTTGGAGTCGTTATAATTTTTATATAATTCAAACTTTCGCTTAACCAGGAAAAAATCTATATTTTTTTCGAATCGTTTTGGGTCGTTTATTATCTAACTAATTGATAAACAATAAGGGATACTCGATATGGTGGAAGCAAAGTTGAAATGGAGCGGGGGGCTAAAATTTGACGGAACATCGGCTTTCGGTCTGCCGATTGCGACTGATGTCGCCAAAAGTGCCGGCGGCACCGAGCAGGGATACAAGCCGACCGAACTGGTTATGTTCGGTCTGGCCGGATGCACCGGTGTGGATGTGGTAAAAATACTCGAAAAGATGCGCCAGAACCTGACCGGCCTGGAAATCGAGGTAAAAGCATTCCAGCCGGATGCGAATCCCAGGCCGTTTAACAAGATAGAATTAAAATATATCTTTCGCGGCAAAAATCTTGACCGGAACAAGATAGAGCAGGCGATTATGCTTTCCGAGGAAAAATACTGCTCTGTCAGCCTGACTCTGAAAGGTATTGCCAATATCGTAACGAGAATTGACATAATCGAGGAGTGAAAAAGTGGATAATCTGGCATACACGGTAAAAAGCAGGAAATCATTCGATGAAATTTCGATGCTGATCAACAAAGCGGTCCCGGTGCACAAATTTCGCGTGCTGGCAGTGCACAATGTGCAGGAGACGCTGGCCGAGAAAGGGTTTAAAATCGGCCCGATGAAAATCTTCGAGGTCTGCAATGCGGAATTCGCCTACAAGGCGATTAAAAGCGACGTCAACGTGGCCATGTTTATGCCGTGCAAGATCGTGGTCAGGGAAGAGGATGATGGCACGGTTATGACACTGGTGCGTCCGTCGATGATTGCGGAAATGCTGCCTGAGTCGGGACTCAATGATCTGGCCGAAGAAGTCGAACAGCAATTGGCGGGTATTATTGATGAAATTAAATAAAAAGCTCTTTGTGAAAATGGGGTCAGGCCTTATATTGGGTGGGCTGGCCGGTATCGGCGTCAGTTACCTTTATTCGCATCTTGGCGCGACGTGACCGCTGATGTGCAACACCATGGTTGCCATGGTGTTGGGGATGATAGCCGGTACGGTTATGTCGCTTGGTGGAGCTAAATAAAATGCCCCTTTATGAATATAATTGTCAGGAATGCAGCGATAAATTCGAGGAACTGGTTTCCTCGTCGAATACAATAGTTAAATGTCCCAAATGCGGCTCGCATAACACCGTCAAGCAGTTCTCCACTTTCGCATCGAATGCCATCAAGGGTGATGCCTGTGGAACCTGCAAGCCATCGGCCGGTTTTAGCTGAGCCTCATGCAAGTAGCGGGCCGGTCGGCCCGCCGGGTTTTGCCGGTGATGAAATACATTCGACTTATCATAATTCTGTCAGCACTTTCTATTATCGTCGGCAGTTGCGGCCAGGATTACAAAACCCCGTCCGATGTCAAAGGTTATGTTGCCTGGCTTGATGCCGAATCCGCTCTGCCGCAGTTCCCTTTCGGAACCAATCCTATTTATATATTTATATACTCCGAAAGAAGTCAGCCATGTCAGGCAATGATGGATAATATCTTCTCAAGACCGGAAATTATTGAATACATGAATCAGCATGTTACATCCATTTCGATTATTCCGGATCAAATCGACACTGTCCGTTTCCTTGGTCAAACCTTAACAAGGGCTGAATTGATTAATGCTCTCAAAGTCGAGGCCCTGCCGTCGCATTATTTCTTCGATAAAACAGGCAAACTTCTCGGCGCCCGGACCGGTTACATCCAGCTGCCCGAATTCAAACAACTGTTGAAATATGTCGCCGAAGGATATATTGCCAAGTATGATTTCGGGACATTCCAGTCGATGCCCGAATCCAAAGTAGATACCGTCCTGGGAAAATTCTAACTTTTCTTTCTTGCCACAACTGATATCCGGCCGGTTTTCCGGTCCGGCTTGTGAAATTTGAATGCCCGATAAAATCCCGCTATCTCAAATCCGGCGCTTTTGAGAAATCTTTTTATTACACTGTGGGGATATGCCCTCTCGGTGTGTTTCTCCTCGGTCCGCACCCAATGACGCCCCTTTTTATTGAAAAAAACCGCCGTCAGTGTCACCATCGGCTCATCCTCATGCAGTTTGGAACTCCATACCCAGGCCAGATCATCCCGGAAACCGGAATAGTTATATTTGATCCAGACTTTTTTGAAGGCACGATATGTATTCATGTCGAAAATGAAGTAACCGCCCGGATTGAGATGCTCGGCTACCCGCCTGAAACATTCCTTCAGATCAGCCTCGGTCAGAAGATAATTCATGCTGTCGTAATTGCAGGTGGCCAGGTCGAATTTTTTCAACTGCCGGCCTTTTGCCTCCCTGACGGACAACTTCGGCAGCATCTGATGCCGGAAATCAATTTTGAGTTTTTTACTTTTCGCTTTCTTAATGGCCTGTTTTAACATTTCCCGCGAACCGTCAACGCCGGTTACTTCCAGTCCCTGTTCGGCGAACATGGTCGCGAAGGTTCCGGTGCCGCAGCACAGTTCCAGAAGGTTCCGCGGTTTATGTTTGAATTTGCGGAGGATCCGGGAAGCATAGTCGAACATATTGATCGCAAAGCGATCCATATTCATGCCGTCATAGAGCGACGCCATGTGCTGGTAAGGTTTTTTTGATTTTTTCATGATTTAATATTATATGCGTTTACCATCGCCTTTTCAATAATTAAATAGCCATTTGTGATCTGTGGCTGCTTGTTTCTTGTTGACAAACAGAAACTTATACGATTTTCATTAAGGCATGTCGATTTTCTCGAATAAGCAAATTATATCGAAAGTATATAATGCAGATGTAAGGCAATCATTATAAAGCCGAAAACAAATAACTTGCTACATAGAAAGGAGCATTTATGCCGACTATATTCTGGTTCTGGCTGGCCGCGGCGGCGATCTTCCTGATTATCGAGATCAGCACGCCGACACTGGTCTTTGCCTGCTTTGTCATAGGTTCGATCGGAAGCGCGATTACTTCGACTATGACCGACTCGTACCTGTTACAGGCCGGAGTCTTTGCCGGTATTTCGATAATCCTGATACCGCTGACCCGCCCGCTGGCGAACAAGCTAACCAAGCCGTCGCCGCAGTTGACCAATGTCGATGCCATGGTGGGACGCCCCGGCCTGGTGGTAAAGATGATCGACCCTGCCAAAGATATCGGTCAGGTGCGTGTTGACGGCCAGGTCTGGCAGGCGGTGGCCGAGCATGTCATAGAAGAAGGTGCAAAAATAAAAGTCGAGAAGGTCATCGGCGCCCGGATGCATGTCGTTAAGGATGAATCATAAGATGGCCGGTTTACTTACTTAAGGCAAACTTGTCGGAAAGGATGGATACAATGGATTTAACTCCCTTTTTCTTCGTCGGAGTAGTGATCGTTCTCGCCTTTATTCTCGGGGGCATGTCTATCAAGATTATCCGCCCCTATGAGAAAGGATTGGTGGAACGACTGGGCCGGTACCAGAGAACTCTCAGCTCCGGTCTCAACCTGATTGTGCCGTTTTTCGATACGGTGCAAAAGGTGGATATGCGGGAAATCGTCCTCGATGTTCCCCCGCAATTGGTGATTACGAAAGATAACGTTGGCGTGGAAGTGGACTGCATTATTTATTGTCAGGTGACCGATCCGGTCCGCTCACGCTATGAAATATCGAACTATATCATGGCCTCGACCAAGCTGGCGCAAACCAACCTTCGTAACGTCATCGGCGAAATGGAACTCGACCAGTCGCTGTCATCGCGGGACCTGATCAACTCCCAGCTTCGCGACGTGCTCGATACCGCCACCGACAAGTGGGGTGTCAAGGTGAACCGTGTCGAAATTCAGCGCATCGATCCGCCGGTCGATATCACCGAAGCCATGAGCCGGCAGATGAAAGCCGAGCGCGAAAAACGTGCCGCCATCCTCGAAGCGGAGGGCCTCAAGCAAGCCGCAATTACCAAGGCGGAAGGTTACAGGCAGTCGGCTATTCTGGAAGCAGAAGGTCAGGCTGAGGCGGTGCGCAAGAGAGCCGATGCCGAAAGATATCGCCAGATTGCCGTTGCCGAAGGTGAAGCCAAGGCTATTGACAATGTCTTTTCAGCCATTCATGAAGGTAAACCGGATAATGAGCTGATCACCCTGAAATATCTTGAAATGCTTCCCAAACTGGCCGAAGGTACCGCTAATAAGCTGTTCCTGCCGTATGAAGCCAGCGGCATAATCAGCGCTCTGTCGGCGATGGTGGAAGGTATCAAAGGCGATAAAGCCCCGACTCCGAAAGCATAGAAGATTCAATAACATACCAAAGCGGGATTTGAATATCCCGCTTTTTTATTTGTTATCCTGTTTACAAGCGTATGTTATTTGGTTACATTAGGGCCCGAAAGGGGTGTATTGACAAATGAATAAAGAGAATGATAAAGTGATCCGACATCCGGCCGTCGCCGGCGCCTTTTATCCCGGTGACCCGATTACTCTGACGAAAATGATTGCTGAGTTTTTCGCCAAAGCCAAAAAGAAGCCTCTTTCCGGCCGGCCGATCGCCATAATCGCGCCGCATGCCGGCTATGTCTATTCCGGCAAGACCGCCTCCATAGCCTATAAGCACCTTGAAGGACAGCAGTATGATGTCGTAGTCGTGATATCTCCTTCGCATACGATATTCTTCCAGGGGGCCTCGGTTTATGACGGGGATGCCTACCAGACGCCGCTGGGTACGGTTGAAATAGATAAGCAGCTTTCCCGGAAAATCGGTTCTATACACCCTTCTGTTTATCAGTCGAATAAGGGACACACCGGGGGTTCCATTCGCGGTGAGCATGCCCTTGAGGTCCAGCTTCCATTTCTGCAGCAGGTACTTGGTAAATTCAATCTGGTTGCGATCGTTCTTGGCGACCAGGAAGAAACCACCTGCCGGGTGCTCGGAGAAGTGCTGGCGTCGGCCCTGAGCAATGAAAATGCGCTCATCGTTGCCTCATCCGATTTATCGCATTACCATGAGGAAAAAGAAGCGCGCAAACTCGACGCGCATATCCAGCGCGCAGTCGAGGATTATGACCCGGACAAGCTGCTGGGCACACTGATGTCCGGCCGGGCCGAGGCCTGCGGTGGCGGTCCGATGGCGGCGGCCATGATTGCCTCGAAAAAACTGGGCGGCGAAGAAGTGGTCGTTACCGATTATTCCACATCAGGCGAAACCACCGGCGATTTCTCCGAAGTGGTCGGCTACCTTTCGGCCATGATTGTCTCCAGCAAGCCGGTTCCGAAACGTGATGCCGCAATAGGCAGCCCGGCCAAAAAGAAATACCAGGGTTTGGTGAAGGAAGACAAGGAATATCTTCTCAATCTGGCTAAAGAGGCGGTGGTGGCCGCCATGAATAAGGAAAAATTCGATGTTCCGGAGCCTTCTGCCCGAATCCTGAAGGAAAACAGCGGTGCCTTCGTGACGCTGAAAATACGCGGGATGCTTCGCGGTTGTATCGGCATAATTCGCGCCGCCAAACCGCTCTATCAGACCGTTATCGAAATGGCCCAGGCGGCCGCCTTTGACGACCCGAGATTTGAGCCGCTTTCAGAAGAAGAACTGAATCAAATAGAAATAGAAATATCGGTTCTATCGCCCCTGCAAAGGGTGGAGGATGTCAATCAATTGCAGATTGGTCGCGATGGTCTGATGATCGTTTTGCAGATGCATTCGGGGCTTTTGCTGCCCCAGGTAGCGACTGAAAACAACTGGGATCGGACAATCTTTCTCGAACAAACCTGTCTGAAGGCGGGTCTGCCGAAAAGCAGCTACAAGGATAAGGCCGCCCAGATTTACCGCTTTTCCGCAGAAGTCTTTTAGATTCTTCTGCAATTCATAAGTCTTAATTTCTATTGAACTTCTGAAGGCTATCCGTTAAATTCCCCCTATGTCCGGTGAAGTAAAAGAAAAAGTGCTGGTGACAGGGGCCAATGGATTTGTCGGCAGTCGGTTGTGCCGAAGATTGCTGGCCGACGGCTTCTATGTCATCGCGGGTATCAGGGAGGGATGCGACGGCACCTATCTGGTCGATCTTGATGTCGAGTACCGCTTCGGTGATATAACCCAGCCGGAAACACTGCCCGAGATGGTCGAGGGTGTCGATTATATCATTCATAATGCCGGTGTTGTTAAAGTCACCAGGCCGGAAATGTTTTTCGAAGTCAACCAGGTGGGGACAAGAAATCTTCTCGAAGCTGCCGCAACTGCGCCGAATCTCAAGAAGCTCATTTTTATTTCCTCGGCTGCCGCCGCCGGACCTTCCCAACCCGGCCTGCCCCGAACCGAAGCCATGCCGTCGCAGCCGATCACGGCCTACGGTCGTTCCAAGATGGCCGGTGAGGAAGAGGTGCTCAAAGTCTCCAATAAAATCAACACCGCGATTGTTCGTCCGCCCGCCATCTACGGCCCCGGCGATAAGGAAATGTATGCCTTTTTCAATATCATCAACAACAGGATAAAGCCCTATCTGGGCAATCTGAAACGCCGCATCCAGCTCGTGCATGTCGATGATCTGGCCCGCGGTGTATCGATGGCTCTCAGGGCAAATACTGTTTCGGGATCGATTTATTTTATTGGCGAAAAGCAAAGTTATAGTTATAAAGAACTGGTGCGGCATCTTCGCAACGCCGTCGGGCGCGCCGGGCTGCCATTGTATATCCCCGGCGGATTGGTTAAGGCAATTGCGTATTTGTCAGAAACCGTAATGAAAATGTTTGGGAAAACACCGATGTTCACTGTCGAAAAGGCGAATGAAATTCTCGACAACTGGGAATTTTGCATCGGAAAGGCCGGCGAGGAAATCGGTTTCGAATCTCAGATTACTTTTGCCGATGGAGCGCTGGAAACAACCTATTGGTACAGGGAAGAAGGATGGCTGTGATCTTAAGTATTAAGCTATTGATGTACTGTCTTGTTTGCGCCGGAGCTTACCTCCTGCTGGTTGACCTGATCTGGAGCAAGCTGGAATCATTTATTCCCACTTTCAAAAATTTCCCAAAGGAACTGGTGGAACAGAAAAATTTCGGCTGGTTTTTCTCGAGCTTTATTATCGAATTCATATTTTTCGCGCTGATGCCGGCCGTTATTTATGATCGCTTTTACACCGTTCTCCCATTCTCCGGCGTCCGCGGCGGAGTATCCATCGGATTGTTTCTGTTTATGTTCGGGATGGTTCCCCTGTCGATACTGATTCTTTTCAGGATTAAAATACCGGCCGTATACATGCTCTACAAGATGATGGGAATGCTCATCAGGGTTGTCGGCTCGCTGGCAATAATCGGCTATTTATACTCACTTTAATTATCCGAAAGATATATGAACAACAAAATCGAAAATAAATTCAAAGCGGTGCGAAAGCTGTTCCCGGTCACCGGCAACGGTCGCGGGATAACATATCTTAATTCCGCCTCCACCGGGCCGCTTTCCAACCCGGTCAAAGAGAAACTCGATGCCTACTATCAATCGACACAGTATCTCGACAAAAATTCCGATTATGCCGCTTTCGCCAATCTGGATAAAATTCGCAAGTTCGGCGCCCGGCTGATCGGCGCCCGCGCTGATGAAGTCGGCTATGGTTTCCACACCGGCTACGGGTTGAACATCGCTGCCTTCGGTTTGCCGCTTAAGATGGGCGATGAGGTGCTGTTATCCGATATCGAGTTTCCGTCGAATGTATATCCCTGGCTGGGTCTGCGTGAGCGCGGCATAAACGTTAAATTCATCAAGTCGATCAATCGTTTTTTCGATATCGATAATCTCAAAAAGGCCATTGGCAAAAAAAGCAAAGTGCTCTCGCTGTCTTTCGTGCAGTTTTTCAACGGCTATAAGAATGATTTGAAAACCATCGGCAAGATCTGCAAGGATTACGGTTTGTATTTCGTTGTCGATGGAATTCAGGGATGCGGCGTGGAAACGCTGAATGTCCATAACTGCATGGTCGATATATTTTCATCGGGGGCGCAAAAATGGCTGCTCTCGCCGCTGGGAACCGGTTTTTTCTATATCAGAAAAGATCTCCAGAAAGAATTAAGAACGCCTTTCACGAGCTGGCTTTCGGTAGACTGGAAACTCAATTTCACCGACCTTTTCCATTATGATTTGCCTTATTTCGACTCCGCCCGACGCTTCGAGATGGGGACATATCCTTACGCACATGTTCATGCCATGGCGGCGGCGCTCGAGATTATCGACTCCTTGGGTGTGAAAAATATCCAGAAGCATAATCATCAACTGCTTGATATTCTCATCGAATACCTGAAAACGAGCAGCCATTATCGAATTGTTTCCAATCTGGAAAACAAACATCGCTCATCGATTCTGTCCTTCACCAGTGATGATGTCCGAATCGTTCATCAGGAATTATTGAAGAATAAAATTATCTGTGTCCTTAGGGAAGGTGCTGTCAGAGTGTCGGTACACCTGTACAACAATGAAAAGGATATAAAGCGTCTTATATCCGTTCTGAAAAAGTTCGAGTAATGATTTTTTTGCGCTCTATTCGGGCGCCGATGCGTATAAAAATAAAGCCCGTATTTTAGATGTGATTCTGCCCGATGAATCCGGGGTCAATGTATTAATCAGGGAGAGGAGGAATCATGAGGAAACTAACTTCATTGCTGATTATTTTAATTCTTTTCGCCGCCATTGCCGTCGTCTCGGCACAGGAAGGCACCACGACGCCGCCCGAGGAGAAGAAGGCTGAAGCGGAAGTCAAGGCCGAGGTGACCAAACCGGCGGAAATGCCGGCGATGACGATCGAGGCCCAGGTCTGCAGCGCCATTGAGGAGAGAATGCCGAGCGGCATGGCCGACAGTTTCAAACCCAATGTCGGCGAGGTGTACCTGTGGTGCAAGGTGACCGGCTGCATGGATACGACAGTCATTCATCATGTCTGGTACCTTAACGGCGAGCAGATGGCCGATGTCGAACTGCCGGTCAAAAGCCCGTCATGGCGCACCTGGAGCAGCAAGCAGATTCTGCCGTCATGGACCGGAGACTGGGAAGTGAAAATCGTCGACGCCGACGGCAAGGAGATGAAAGCACTTCCTTTTAAAATTGCCGCCGAATAGTCGACGTTGCCTGTATTGATTAATGATTACAGGGACAGAATGATTTCTGTCCCTTTTATTTTGTACGATAACGTATAACAGGCTGATTCGTCAGTAATAGCCCTGAATAATCTTCCGATAGTTGTCCGGATCGGTGGCGCCCTCGGTGTTTATCAGCAGAACGACTGAATCAGGACCGATATCCATCATTTGCCGGATGTCAGTGTACTGATTGTCACGTGTCAATAGCCAGAGAAGTCCCGCAGTTACCGCGCCCGATTCTCCGGATATGATTTTAGGATCGTTTCCCGTCGGATTGGCCAGAAGCCGCATGCCTTCGACCGATACTTCGTCCTCACAGGCGATCGCCGCATCAGCGAAATTATTTATGATATCCCAGGCCAGAGTGTTGGGTTCGCCGCAGGATAATCCGGCCATAATGGTTCTCAGGTCACCTTTGGCCGGATATGGCTCGCCGTCGCCAACAACAAATGAATCATAAAAACAGGCCGCTTGAACCGGCTCGACTATGGCCGTGTATGGATATGAATCAACGTATTTGGAAACCAGATACCCCAGGACCGCCGCCGCCATGGAGCCGACACCGGCCTGCAATAATATATGGGTCGGTCGGGTCCTGCCCATGGTTTTCATTTGCACCAGTGTCTCGTACATTATGGTCAAATAGCCCTGCATGACCCATTCGGGGATAGTTTCATAGCCTTCGAAAGTGGTGTCCTGAATTGAAACCCAGCCTTTTTTTGAGGCCGCCTCCGCGGCGATATTCACCGTTTCATCATAATTCGCTTTGGTGACCTGCACTTCAGCACCGGTCTCTTCAATTGCCCTGATCCTGGCCGGGACTGTCCCGACCGGCATAAAGACGACCGCTTTATATCCCAGTTGCTGTGCCGTCCAGGCAACGCCCAGGCCATGATTGCCATCCGTGGCCGTGGAAAAAGTTATATCTCCTGTTTTGCCGCGGACGGAACCCGATTGAAGATCCTGAAAGCTTATCCTGTCGTCAGGTATTCCGATTTCAGTACAAATGTATTTCATTATGGAATAGGTGCCGCCGAGTACTTTGAATGAATTAAGGCCGAACCTTTTTGACTCGTCTTTTATCAGGATTTCAGCGATTTTCATTTTTGATGCGGCGGCCGGTAATCTTAATAGCGGTGTGGGATAATATTGAGGGATTGTGCTGTGAAAGCCGATGACATCTTCGGCTGCGGCGACTGAAAATGCCGGGGGAATCGTATCCCTGCCGATTCCGATCCGGGCGTGCCTGTTCGAGACCGCTTTAATCAGCCTCATATCACGAGGTCCTTTCAAAATTGTTGCGAGGCTGATAAAATATATATAATCAATTATTTTGAGTCAATTAATTGATGCGGTCCCAAAATTTCCGGATGAGTCCTGATATATTCATAAATAATCTCGGCGGCAACTTCATGACCTTTCGCATTGAAGTGGATGGGGTCTCTGGAGGCGTCATCGAATAAATTATCAAACTTATCGAACTCCGCGGCAAGATCGATCAAAGCCGCCTTTGTCTCACGGGCCAGTGAGCGTATTTGATGATTATAGTATTGATGATAAAGATGCATCATCGATTGCTTTCCCGGCGAATAATATTTTTCGAGAGGCGGTATCGGCGACGTCAGCAAAACCGGAGTGATTCCTTCCTGACGACACTGCTGTACGATGACATTCAGGTTATCATAGAAATCGGGAATACTGACGCGATAGATGGGATGTTCTTTGTCAAGCTTTTCGTCCAGAGGTTTCTCGATAGCCGAGAGTATCGCTTTTTTGGCCAGCCGGTAAATTTTAAGTCGGGAAAACAGGTTCTGGATATCGAATATTATTTCCGACGGCATTTGCTGCTCTTTGTCGGAAATATTCCCGGCCGCCGCCCATTGATCATTCCAGGCGAACATGATGGTCACGATATCCGGCTTCAATGGCAAAATGTCCGAAATAAAGAATCTCCTCCCCTGGAATGAGCTGTAACCGGGGACCGCCCCGTTGATGGTCTCGACTTTCGGCATTGAAGAATCGCCGTTTATCAAAGCGCCCAGGCGATATAAATATGTTTGGTCATCCGGAATACCCCAGCCGAATGTACAGGAATTCCCGACGGCAATGATTCGGGGAAGGCCGGATTTTGCGGGAATTTCCGGGCCGCGCAAGCCGGCCGAGTTTATATGGTACTCCTTGCCTTCGAAAAAGCGGGAACTGATACTCCGATCCGATCGCAATCTCCAGAAAACCTGACTGTCTTTTTTGAAAACCTCTGGATAATCGAGTGCCCTGTTAACAAGGAAAAAACGATTCTCGAAATAGGTGTCTATGGGGATAAAGGTGAGAAGTATTTCAACGAGTAATATAAATAACGGTATTGATAAAAAAAGAAGCAGCAGCTTTCGAAGAATACCCGGTCCGTGGGTTTCCCTTTCATCCTTTTTGCCGGTTCCGTCCATGGATTAAAAAAGAGAATAGATAAATGGTGCCAGGGCCGAGGATTCGGTAAAGACAATCAGAAGAGAAAGCAGAATCAAAAACACGAATATCGGGCCAAGCCACCACCGTTTGGAGGTTTTGAGAAAATACCAGAACTCGCCGAAAATTTTCAGGTGGTCTTTGGAAGTTTGAAATATTCCCATATATAGGAAATATACGCTGTGCGTATAACAGCGCAACCGAATTTTTTAATCATGGCCGGCGGCAATTTTGAAATCGCTGAACTGCCCGGAAGGAATATCTTTCTTGTCAATGATGTGATTTTCCAAAACCAGAATATCAATTCCCGAGGATATAAATGTCTTGAACGCATCCCGCGGCGACAGCACAATGGGATGCCCCCTCAGATTAAATGATGTGTTGAGCAAAACGGCTGTTTCTGTCAGTTTTTCGAATTCCGTCAGAATATCATATAGCATTCTATTGTCATCCCGGTTGACGGTTTGAATTCTGGCGGTTCCGTCGATATGGGTGACGGCCGGTATCTCGGAACGCTTTTCCGGTCTTACCTCAAAATTGAAAAGCATATATGGTGATTTCCGGACTTTTTCGAAATAATCGGCGGCCTTTTCATCGAGCACGGCCGGGGCAAAAGGACGAAATGGCTCCCGGAACTTGACCGCTTTGTTGATTCTCTCTTTCATTTCAGCTTTTCTCGAATCGGCCAAAATCGACCTGAAGCCCAGAGCCCGGGGACCGAATTCCATCGGGCCATGAAAAACAGCGACTATTTTACCCTCCGCCAGATATTCTGCAATTAATCGCGGCAATTCATTTTCGTTTATTGACTTATATGGTGCATCCATTTCCTGCAGGATGTTTTCGATCTCCGAAGCAGGGTAAGATGGCCCGAGCGAAAAGTAAGGCTGCCCGATCTTTTCACATGTGCCTGTAAGTGAATAATGAGCATACAAGGCCGCCCCGACAGCGCCGCCGGCGTCGGATGATGCCGGCTGGATATATATATCATCATACAGTCCGCTCTGCAAAAGTTTCCCGGCCGCGGCACAGTTGAGAGCAACTCCGCCCGAAAGACAAAGTCTGCTTTCGTTGGTCAGTTTTTGAGTACATCGGGCCATATTGAAAATAATTTCTTCGATAACATTCTGGATCGAGGCGGCGATATCACGGTCGGAATCGGTCAATTCCGAATCCGGGGAACGTCTGGGCCGCCCAAACAGCCTCTCGAATTTTTTTCCGGTCATCGCCAGTCCGTAATGATACTTGAAATATTTCATATTCAGATGGATGGAGCCGTCTTCATAAATCCTGACGATTTTATTTTTTATCAGATCGACATATTTCGGATTCCCGTACGGCGCCAGGCCCATGATCTTGTACTCGGCCGAGTTCACCTCGAATCCGAGGAAATAGGTAAAAGCGGAATAAAGCAAACCGACCGAATGAGGATAGTTCATTGTCTTCGTAATTTCTATCTTGTTTCCGTCTCCTTTGCCTATCGAAGCGGTCGCCCATTCGCCGACACCGTCGATTGTCAGGATAGCGGCATGATCAAACGGCGAACTGAAATATGCGCCGGCTGCATGCGAGAGGTGATGTTCTATAAAAAGCACTTTGCCTTGAAATCCAAATTCCCTCTTAAGTATTTGCGGAAGCCACAGCTTTTTACGGAGCCAGACCGGTACCGCCTTGCGAAAGGCCGGGTATGATCCGGGAACGGTCTGAATGTATCCCGCCAGAATGCGGTCGAATTTTGTGAAGGGTTTATCATAAAAAATTATATAATCCAGATCATCAATAGTAGCGCTGGCTTTATTCAGGCAAAAGTCGATGGCGTTGCGCGGCAGATCGGCATCATGCTTGATACCGGTGAAACGCTCTTCCAGAGCCGCGGCCGCCAGATTCCCATCGATTACAAGGGCTGCTGCCGCATCATGATAAAAACATGATATGCCCAATATCTTCATAATATCAACTCTGGTGCGAGGCGCGCTCGCTGTCGAATTCGCCAATGTCGACATCCTGCCAGTTGCTGTTCTTTTCAGGCTTTATTTTCAGCGGGTCATGGCCGAATATTTTGAGAATCAATCCAAATGGGACAAAAATCAGAAAATAGAACAGGAACAGAATAATTTCCGTACTGAATTGGCCGAGTATATTGGCGAATTTATTCCAGCCATGGCTGATTTTGGAAAATAGTCTTTTCATCCGGAGAAAGTTAACTCAATAATCGTTTCTTTTCAAGCTTTTAGAGAAACTCTTGCTTTTGGCTATATCATGGCCTTTATTACCGTTTTCAAAACAGCATCTGAGAAAATTGAATTAATTTAATGTCCGGAGACAACCATGAACAGAATCAGCATCGCAACCATGGTCTTTATTGCAGTTCTAATAGCTGCATCGGCATGGTCATTTCCGCCTGTCGAGGGACAGGTATTTGGAATTATTCCCATCACCAATGAAGTGTCCCTTTATAAGAATGTCGACGATGACGGCAACAACCGCGGCGAGACTTTACAGATCATTTCCATTAATACATTCAAAATCTGGACCGAATTCAATTTTGAATTTACCGGCGACTTCAACTGGGATATGTCATCGGAGGTGCGGGATCATTATATCGAATTATCCCTGGTAAAGCCGGTAGGCTATAATGTTTCGGTCAACTATCAGCGGATAATTTCGACATTCGAGAACAAACCGGTCAATCAATTCGGCCTGAGGTTTTCCTTCTGAACGGTCGTAAAAGCCCATCTGACGCGCTTTCGATCAGACCGGACTGGTATTGATTTTTCTTGACAGAATTGAAAAACACTCTATATTTTTAATATCCTTAGACATAATCCCTCCCACCTCTCGACTAGCTTCTAGCCGGGAGGTATTTTTTTGAGGTTTATTGAGGATTTCGCAAACATTTTTTAAGCCAACACCCGATTAAAATAGTATATTATTATAAATCGGGTAATATTTATGATAAAATCCCGCATACTTACCCTATTGGTAACAATGGCCATGCTGTTATCAGGCGGTTCTTCCATGGCTCAGACTATGGAAGGATTGTTGTCCCGGACGGCTGTGCCGAATCGGACTGCCGAAGCGCCGGTTTTTCCCTCGGCTGTTTCGGTAGCCAGACTCCATTATGGCGGCGGCGGCGACTGGTACTGGGGAAGTTCGGCCATACCGAATTTTTTGCGGTTTATCAGGGAGAACAGTAATTTCCCGGTGGACACTAATGAGAAAGTCGTGCAGGTAATGGATGACAACCTGTTTCGATACCCTTTCCTGTTTGCTACCGGTCATGGCATTATGAAGTTTTCGGAGGAAGAAAAAGAGCGGCTTCGATCCTATCTGGCCAATGGCGGTTTTCTGTTTATAAATGATTCTTATGGCATGGAAAAAAGCCTGCGGCAGGAGCTCTCAAAGCTGTTTCCCGAGCGGGAATTGATCGAATTGCCTTTTGACCACCCGATTTATCACAGTTATTATGATTTTCCCAATGGCCCGCCGAAAATTCATGAGCATGACAATAAACCGGCTCGCGGTTATGGAATCATTATCGATGGGCGGGTGGTGCTTTACTATTTGCTCGAATCCGATATCGGCGACGGGTGGGAAGATCCTCAGGTGCACAATGATCCTCCCGATAAAAGGGAGGCAGCGTTAAAAATGGGCATGAATATTCTCGTATATGCTATGACTAACTAAAGCGGGGCAGATAATGACAATGAATCAAAATAATAAAATCGCGACTTTGACCGGCAGAATCAGATCGGCCTTATTGAAGGAAAAGTTGATTCTGTTTTCGGCGGGACTGACGGGCACCTTGACGACAATCCTGATTGTGTCAATCATCCTCTCGCTCCTGGCCGGAATTATTATTCTCCCGGTCTGGCTCAAAGTCGGCCTGCTGACAGTCTCCGGTTTGATTGCAATATACATTTTCTGGACATTGGCGTTATCGCGGCTGTTTTCCGGTTCGGTGCAGGCAGTGGCAATCAGGCTGGAAAAGAAATTCCCGATTTTAAAAGGGCGTTTGATTGCGGCTCTACAATTTGCCGAATATTCCGAAGATGAGCGTCGTTACTATTCGAGCGATCTTATCGAAGCCACACTGGAGCAGGCGGCCGATAACGCCCGAGAACTGGATTTTGGCACTGTTGTTTCCGGCTACCCGATCTGGCGCAATTTCAAGACTTTTGCGGGCATGGCAGTCCTGGCCATCGCCCTGCTGATAATATTTCCCGGTTTCTTTTCATATTCATATAAAGTCTATTCGCGCCCGACCGAACTGGTAACACAGCCGCTTGGCTATAAGCTGAAAATTTTCCCCGGTTCCCAGATAGCCATCAAGTACCGTGATATTGATCTCGGCGGTATTTTGCTGGGCGAGAAATTCCCCGATAAAGCCACTATCTATTATAAATTCAGTGAAGGTATCTGGCAAAAATCGGAAATCGATCTGACCGGCATGGCCGGCGCTCCGACGACCATCGGCGACTCATTATTGTTTTATACCACCTTGAAACAGGTGCGCCGTTCCCTTGATTATTATGTCGAGGCGGGCCGCGAACAAACTCCTGTTGCGCATATCGACGTGGTCGATCGCCCGCGTGTGACTGGCATAAAACTATCTCTTTTCTATCCCAAATACACCGGTCTGGCGCCGACAGTGATTGATGAAAATGACGGTTCGATCTCGGCAGTGGTCGGAACACGGGTCAATATGAAAATCGAAACCAATACTGCGGTTGATTTCGCCGAAATGATATTCGAGGACTCCTCTCGCTCCAAATTCGAAATCAGCGGCCAGACCGCCGAACAATCATTCCGAATCGACCGCGACCGAAGTTACATTATTCATCTGGTTGACGAGCAGGGAGAAGAAAACCCCGATCCGATTGAATATCATATTTCGGCGATTCCCGATGAATACCCTGTTATCGAGGTGGTTCGCCCGGGCGTCGATGTCAATCTCAATGAAGAAATGCTGGTGCCGATCCTTTTGAGAATCTCCGATGACTATGGATTTTCATCACTTGTCCTGAAATATGACATCGTTTCCGACGGCCGGCGCGGGGAAGAAAATGTGGCGGTGCTTAATTTCTCCGACAGAATAAAAACTGAGGGGGAGATTAATTTCAACTGGGATGTCGAACCGCTTCGCCTGATGCCCTCCGACTATATCGAGTATCGTTTTGAGCTGGCGGATAATGATGCCGTCAGCGGGCCGAAAGTAACCAGCTCGAGAGTATATATTGCACGGCTCCCTTCGCTTGAAGAGATTATTGCACAAACTGAGGCCGAATATAATCAGAATGTGGATCAGACCGAGGAATATCTGAAACAGCAGAAAGACCTGGCCGAGAGAATAAAAAGTATCGCGCGTAAACTCGAACAGGAAAAGGCCAATGCCGATAACAAGCTGTCATGGCAGCACCAGAAGGAACTGCAGGATATAGCGGCCAAGGAAGAGGATATTTCCCAGCAGCTCAAGCAAACCGCCGACAAGATGAATAATCTTATCGATAAGATGCAGGAAAGCAGATTTGCCAGCCGCGAACTTCTGGAAAAGCTGGCCGAAATACAAAAACTGTTCGAAGAAGTCGCCACCCCGGAAATGCGGGAGGCGCGTTTGAAATTGCTTGAAGCGCTCAAGCAGATGGATAAGGATATGCTCAATCAGGCACTGGAGGATTACCAGATGACGCAGGAGGAGATGATGCGTCGCCTGGATCGGACCATCGCTCTTCTCAAGAAAATGCAGATCGAGCAGAAAATCGACGCCATGACCGAGATGGCCCGGGAATTGGCCGAAAAGCAGACCAATGTGAATGAGAACACCTCGGATTCTTCCCCGGAAAAACTGCCGACCCTGACACCATCGGAACAGAAGGTCAAAGATGGAATGGACAGCCTGAAAAAAGAAGCCAAAAAACTTCGCGATATGCTGAATGAAACCGCCTATAAAATGGCCGAAGACGCCGACAAATTCTGCAAGGCGGTGGAGGGCAATGATGCCGGTACAAATATGGAAAATATGATGAGCAGCCTTTCGGATAAAGATAAGGAAACTTCTCTCGAACAGGGCGAACAGGCGCTGTCCAAACTTCTGAGCATGCTCGATAAGCTTCAGCAGGGACAGGCCAAAATGTGCAAGGGCGGCGGCGCTGAAATGGCCCAGAAGATGCGCGACGCCATCGATGATATCAACTACCTTTCGAATAACGAAGAAGACATCATCAATCGCACCGGCGAGATTCGAAGCGGTTCCGATGTTCTTCGTGATCTGGCGTCGGAACAGCAGATCCTCCGCGAATCGGTGACAGGTTTG
>JBFMFJ010000009.1:0-23359 GCA_040752235.1 Candidatus Zixiibacteriota bacterium
GAAAAGGATACCAATAAATCCCGGCCGCGCTATGTCATTCCGGAACGGGAATATTATGCCGGTGATACACTAAAGCTTCGATTTTATTATCGGGGAATACCTTCAAAGAAATATGAGGGGCGGCTATATGTAACCCCCGGAGCCAATTGGTACCCGACAACATTTTACGGCGACCGCGCCTTTTTTGAAATGATCTTTCATACACCCAAAAACCTGAAGCTGGCGGCTCCCGGGAATCTGGTCGACAGCCGTACTGCCGGCGATACCCTTATTTCACGATGGAAAGTTGAGGTTCCGGCCCGCAATATATCATTCAGCCTGGGGATGATGAATAAATATGAATTCAAATCGGAGGGATTGCCGTTGATTGAAATTTATTTCGATGACGAGCTTCATAAAGATATTGCACGCAATCTCTCCAAAGTAATAAATCCGGAAGGGACCAACCTGCAGGAGCATGTTGCTGATGATGTTATAAATGCTATGAAGCTGTTTACCGATTATTTCGGATCTTATTCTTACGGCACGATGCGTGTCAGCGAAATTATGGCCATGCATGGTGAGGCCTTCCCCGGATTCGTTCATCTGGGTGTCCCAGGATGGTTCCGCAGCGATGATGACGGGTATATCAGCGCCGCCCGGGCTCATGAGGTGGCCCATCAGTGGTGGGGAGTCAGCGTCGATTATGAAACATATCACGACCAGTGGTTGAGCGAGGGTGTTGCCGAGTATTGCGGCTTGATGTATGTCCAGGCCGGATTCGGTAACGAGAAATTCCTTAAACAACTCCGCGAGTACCGCGACAATATCTTTTCCATCCGCAAATACCTTCTTGGCTCGGGCAGCGGAACCGGCCCGATTGCTATGGGCTACCGAACTCTGAGCACTGAAACGCCGGAGGATTACGGCCCCATTATTTATGAAAAAGCGGCCTTTTGTCTGCATATGCTGCGCAATATGATGATCGATTTCAAAACGATGAAGGAAGATGGTTTTTTCAGCATGATGACCGAGTTTTATCAGGCCAATCAGGGTCGGTCGGTATCGACTGCTGATTTCAAAATGATAACCGACAAATATTTCGGAATGGATATGTCATGGTTTTTCGAACAGTGGATCTACGGCAATGAACTGCCGACGTACTCCATGACATACCAATTTGAAAAGGATGACCGGGGCAAATATATAGCCATCTGCAATGTCAAAACCGAAGGAGTCAGCGAGAAATTCAAAATGTTTGTCCCGCTGGAAATAGAAACCGAAAAGAATGTCAAAACGTACGTCAGGATCCTGATTGAAGGAACCGATTTCACCTTCACGCTGCCGGGCCTTCCGAAAATTCCGAGGAGTATCCGCCTCAATCCCTTCGAATCGGTTTTGGCAAAGGTTAAACAGTAGATACATTAATTACGTTTGATAACTAAAACATTCCGGTGATTCTAAATCCGGCAGTAAAGCGGCTGTCGTTCATCGAACCATCATCATCATTAAAAACCGCATGGTCGGAAAAATCATATTTAAGTTCCAACATGGCAATTATATCGTCCAGGATTGTACAGGCGGGAGCCGCCGCGAGCGATTTTAGCTCCTGTCGAAATCCCGTAAGAATTCCCTCTTTATCATCCAGATAATCAAAACGCATGGCCATGGAAAGCTGCTCGCTGAATTTGAAATTATTCAGGACATACAGCCCGTTCCAGCCGGCATCGCCCCCGTCCGAAATCACGTCAGTCTCAATGCCATGGTTAAATTCTGCTTCGCATTTCCATAACGGCAGCGGATCTATGGATAGATCCATATCCAGAACTGTCCGGCGGCTGGAACCGGCAGTATCCTGTTCATTGCCGCTGATTAGTGAGATACCTATCCGGGCATTTTCATCCAAATCGAAATGAAGAGCGGCACCCAATGTCTTTTTATCATTGGTGTCAAAATCCCGATCCCACCCGTTGACTATATATGCCAGCCAGTGGACTCCGGGCGAAAAAGTCGACGCCACCATCAAGCCGAAGATATTCACCGGTCTGCCGTATTGATAAACCAGAGAATGGGAGATTGTCACCATATCAGGGGCGTCCGGCCTTTCCAGGCCGATCGGCGCATTGAATTTGCCGAAGGTGAACCACCACTCGGGAGCATGACCAAGACGCAACATGACATATGCCTGTTCGACATCAACGCCATAATCACCGCTGTCATCTGCAATATAATCAAGATCAGCCCTCAGTTTTGCCCAATCCGAATATTCTCTTAACAAGTCTATTTCGACTTGATTAAGTTCAAAGGAAAGTTGCTCATTATCGGGCTCACTGAAGGCATCGGCGGCAACGAATCCGGAGAGTTCTGCAATTTTCGGGCTCGATTTGTCGACAGTTGCATCTCTCTCATTTTGAAGCTGGTCTATCCTTGCGCTCAGATTTCTGACGCTATCGGCCAGGGACTTCAATTCGGCAGCTGGATTTTTTTCATTGGATTCACCTTCTACGGGAATGGCCAGTGTTCGCACCTCTCCCGGTTGAAATGGGAATGGTTCTTCTGATATGACCAAATTACCCTTATCCCCGCTTATGGCCGCAAGAGCTTTTTCCTCACCGCGAGCCCGACCGATGTACTCCTTGATTTCTTTATTGTTGGGATCGAGAACAAGCGCCTTTTCCCAAAAACCGATCGCCTCTCCCTGCTTATTTTGGCCATACGATTCAATACCGGCATATTTATAGGCCTCGGCAAGCTGCCTGACAATACCCTGATAGTCCTTTGATTCCTTGTATACCTTTTCCCATTCTTCGATCGCTTTATCGAACCGCCCCTCGTTATAGTAAATCAATCCGGCCTGATATATCCGCTCGATATCGCCATTGTCGGACTTATTCTCGCCGGAATATGCGGAAGCGGTCCAAAGAAGTATCACAGAAAAAATTGAAAATATGACTATTTTTATGCTCATTTTCCCGGCTAACAATTCTTTATCAATAATTGACACCATATTATTTATAATTGTCGGAGTAAATCAGAAAAAATTGATGTGCCCGGTGGGATTGACTACTATTGGGCCCGGCTGATTTCCGTCCGGATTATCGATGAATATCCGATTCTCCGGCTGAGTCTTCCGTAAAACATTTCCGGAGATTTTCCAGGACATAACCCCAGGCCCGATTGAAATAGTCATATAGCCGATCCCACTCCGGGCCGATCCCCCATCCGAATTGAGTCAGGGTCACTTTGACGCTGTCCGTTCCGACCGGGTCAAATTGCAGAATCACCTGCGTATGCTGCCGGCGGAGCGGTCCGAAATCGGGGGGCGCATTCCATTCAAACGACAACATCTGTTTGGGAAGGAAACTCAATATGCGGCACCCTTCCGAGCCCCGCAGACCATAGGCGGCTTCATGGTTGAAATAGATTTCATATGCCCCGCCCAATCTGAAATCAATCCTGTTATATGGTGAGAAAAAGGCTGCCGCACCTTCCGATGTGGTCCATGCTTCCCATACCTTATCGATTGTGGCTGAAACCATTGTCTCTTTTTTCAGGATCCTGTCCGATATCTCTTTGGGGTAGCGCTCCGGCGAGAGAAAATCCGCCAGAAGCGAGACTCTCATTGGGCTGATTTTATAGGTATGCACTCCCTGCACCACGGAAGGTTCATTGTCCATAATATGAAGCGCTTCATCCCGGCTCTCGGTCTGCAGGATAATCAGGCCGAAAACTGGGTCAAAAACCGGCCCGGCGGCAATGGCTTTTTTTTGAGCGACCAGATCCTTTAGATAATAGTAATGTTCGTTCATGATGCGTTCTTCGTCGGGAGTCATATTTTCCGGCCAGCCGTCTCTGGTGCCGATCAGTTGCACAAAATATTGTTCCTTCGGTTTTTCCATTGATTCCTCCATTGAAAGGGCCGGCATTCCGACAATAATCGCGAATATATGGAATATCGTTGTGATAATTATTCTTAGATTCATTCCGTTTTTTTCTGTAATTTCAAAAACGGCGGAACATCCGCTTGTCTCACAAGTTTATAATTAATATGAATATACGCATGCGGATTTTATATTTCATCAAATTTTATTCAAACAATAATACCGGCTTTTCAACTTTTCCTTGCTCAAATCGAGATAATTTGTTTTTTTGTAACAGGCTGGGTTGATGATTGATATATTACCTCACCTTTGGTCCCGCCGCTATTTATGTAGGTAAATGATGCAGAACCTGAAATTGACATTTTATGTAATAACCGGCCTGCTTGCCGTTTTCAACACCGTCGGCGCCGATAACATTTTTCCGCCGGATTATAATATCACATGTGATTATACATTAAGCGGCACCGAATTTCAAACCGATGACACCCTGATTATCAGAAGAGCCCTGATCAACAATGAAACCTATTCATTGTCGGGATTATATTTCTCCGACAATATTCCGCCCAAATTTGATGTAGCTTCCTATACTCTCAAGCATAACGGCAATGACATCATCCACTTTTATTCCGGGGCATCACAGGATTCGGTAATCGGCTTTTATGATACATATTACTGGGTGGTTGATGATCCCAATTTGCCCGCCATTACCAATACCATCTACCCGGGTGACAGTATTGTGATGGAAATGAAGGTTACATTTACTCAGGGCGGCGCATTTTCACTGCCGATGCATACAACCGTTTTCTATGGTAATCAGACCGGTTATTTCGCCACCGCCAACTCCATATCGATTTCAGTCGGAACAGGAAGCCTCTGCGGCGACAGCGACAACAACGGCACCATTAATCTTCTCGACGTCATTTATCTGATAAAATATCTGTACAAAGGCGGACCTGAGCCGTCCCCGATCAACAATTCCGATGTCAATGCCTCCGGCGGTGTCAATATTCTCGATGTTGTTTATCTGCTTAATTACCTGTATAAAAACGGCCCCGGTCCAAATTGTCCCTGAGACAGGTCGCACGCAATTTCTATGGCTCGATTCATTGTTGAATTGACCCTCTTATTTAAAATTAATTAATTATATGGTGATCGAGTCAAATTAAGGAGTCGGTATGCAGGAAGAAATCAGGAACAAATTTCTGGATCGATGGAATAAATATCTGCCGGGAGCGGAGCTGCCAATCGCTTTTTATTATACCGATGACAAATCAAAAGCAGAACCCAACAGGCCGTCGGTGGACTGGCATTGCCTGATTGCTGACCTGGGGCGGGTCCGGCATGGCCAGGCGGTTAGGTTTGATAAATATACCATAGGTTGCGGCGGCGGCAGACGCTATTCCGGTTTTGAAGAAAAACTGCGATCGAATTTTGAATTTTTCCTTTCATGCGGCATTCCCGGTGAAGTTGAGGGGATTCGATATAAAAAGGCTCCCGAACTGGTTAAATTGCAGATGGCTACGCAACCGTCATTCAAGGCGCCCGGCGAATATATGGTTTTTAAAAGATGGGATAAACTTGAAGACGATGATGAACCATTGGCGGTCATATTCTTCGCTGTTCCCGATGTGATAGCGGCACTTTTCAGCCTTGTTAATTTCGATGAAAGCGAGCAGAATATGGTTATCACTCCGACCGGAGCGGGCTGCTCCCAGATAATATATTACCCCTACCGCGAACTCCAGTCTGGCAAAAACAGGGCTGTTCTGGGCATGTTCGATCTCTCCGCCCGCCCCTATGTGCCGCCGAATATCCTGACATTCGCCATCCCCATGCCAAAATTCAATCGCATGATCGACAACATGGATGAGAGCTTTTTGATTACCGAAACTTGGGGAAAGATAAAGAAGCGATTGTGACGGTATCGGATTAGGAAGCTCGTTGTCACATCATGTAATTCAATGGAAAAGGAGTCAGTGTCCTGACAGGTCTTGTCAAAGATCTTGAATGCCGGCAGCGACCGAGATTCATCGAGATTATGACCCAACAGCATAAGCAACACGGCCAATTTTCTTAACCAGATAAGCGACATTATAATACAATGGATACGGCTTTTAGACCAAATTATCAAAAACAGATACCTGCAAAATGATGCAACAATTCCGATGGTCAACGCCTGCAAAGCCGCTCCCGGAAAGGCTTGGCGAACGGTCATAATATTAATTCCTAATTAGAAAGATGTGAAAAAGAGAAAAAATTGAAAATATGACAATAAATTAGTTGACGAATCTTCAAACCAAACGTATTATATGCGCAATCTTCTATGCCGGGGCGAGCCGACAGTATAATTCTTCCAAAAAATTGCCCCGGCTTCTTTTTTGCCTGAAATCCAACTAAATTGCCAACGGCCAATTTCAAGCTACCGCGAGCAGCTGAAAAAGCAGCTGCAATTGCCGATGAAATGACTGAAGGATGATTTATTGGAATGGCCGCAAGACAATATCATGTTTATATCATAAAACTCGATGAGTGTTTTGCCCGCACCCGCGCCGCTCGTGAGGCCAACCCCGATAGGGGCTGCGATAAACCATGCATCTATGTCGGGTACACTTCAAAAACCCCCGAAACGCGCTACGAAGAGCATATTACCGGGCGCCGATCAAAAAAAGGATTCCCGCTCTATTCCCGCAAGGTCCGCCGCTGGGGTGTCTGTCTGCTGCCGGAGATGTACGAAGACTATAATCCAATAAAAAGCCGTGAACAGGCGATGAGACTCGAGAGGAAACTGACGGAAAAGTACCGCCGCCTCGGTTACACGGTCTGGTCCAATTGATGCGTTTTCGGATTATAATGGTTTTTTCCGCAGGGCAATGATAGTGGTATCGTCGGCCAGTTCTGTTATACCTGCAAACATTTTAATCTCATCCAGAAGATTATCTATAAAATTATCGAATGAATCATGCCGGTGCGCTTGAGCATATTTGACAATATTTTCTTCGCCGAACATTTCACCATCGCTGTCTTCAGCCTCACTGGCGCCATCGGTGAAGAGAACAACCAGATCACCGGAAGCCAGGCGGAATTCTTTTTGCTCATAGACGAATTTGTCATGAATACCCAGCACCCCGCCGGTTTCATTCAGGCGTTCGACGGTCCCGTCCGCCCTGACCAGAATTAAGGGGCAATGCCCGGCATTGGCCAGAATCATCGGCGTTTTATCATCCTGCTGAAGGCTCAGTTCAACACAGGCCAGAGAAATGAATTTTGTGACCGGCACGTTGTGGCAAAGCCATCGATTCAGATGCCTGACCAATTCCGCGGGAGATTTATCCGTTTCGGCAAGAATTCGCAGAGCACCCTGAAGGTTCGACATCAGAAGTCCTGCCGGAAGCCCTTTACCCATGGAATCGGCGATAACTACTTTAATCGAGCGGCCATCGATCGCCGGCAGGAAATCATAATAATCGCCTCCGACATTTCGGGCGGCAATGGATCTGACGGCCACCTCGAACCCATCGATTTCGGCAACTGTCTGGGGAAGAAGCGCCCGGTGGATTTTACTGGCCAGAAACAACTCCTCTTCAAGCTGCTCTTTTTCTTCGTCACTGATACAATCAAGGCACACCTGTGCGGCGGGCTGAACTTCGAGACGATGGATTTCCACCTCACCGTGGCAGACAACGCATTGGCCGTAAGTCTTGTTATCGACCCTTTCAAGGGCCTTTTTTATGTCGGTAAGAAGCTCCTGTGCCCGGCGGGCATCCTCGCCGTTTTTCGCACTTAGGGAGTCGAGCCACTCCGTGAGATTTTGCTGGCGTGTTTCCAGAAGATTCTTAAAATGCTCAATATCGGAAATATTCATAAAATCACCTGCCTTTCGTGCCGGTAATTAAATATACGATATTTCCGCAAAAAGTTCCGTCACTTACTCGCCGCGCAGCTTCTCCAGAGCCCATTTGGCATTGTCATTGCCGGGATTGAGTTCGAGCGATTTTTCGTAATTCCTGATGGCTAACTCCTTGTCGCCTCTTTTCATATAGGCTTCGCCCATACTGTCATAGGTATTGGCCGATTCCGGATAGGCCTCGATATTGAGCTTGAAAATCTCTACGGCGGCATCGAGCATATTACGCGCCATCAATTGATACCCCAGATTATTCAACTCGTTTTCATCGAAAATGTAATCGCCGGCATGTTCCGCTTTAAGCGAATGATATTGTTTGACGGCATCATCGATTCCTGCGGTCATAATTGTTTCGGTCAAAGGCTGGCAGATCGAAACAATGACCGGCGCCGATGCCTTTGTCAGACTCTGATGTATCCATCTGATCCAGCTTTCCGGGTTTATGATATACCATTTACCCCAGGCTTCCCACTCATTGAGGATGCCGGCCTCAGTCATTTCATCCAGGCTCTTGCCTTCGGCCATCTGTTTCCGGACAATGCCGATCGTCTGAGCGAGCATATCCTGATATTTACGCATTTCATCGATTGTATATATCCTTCCGTGGGACGGAACGAGTTTAACATCCTTCGGAAGCCATTCGATTATCTTGCCGGCGGTGCTGTAATATCCATCGACATCCCCTCCGCCGGGAACATCAACATAGGGGAAATTGTCAGGAAACAGCAAATCGCCCAGGCAGGCGACATTCGATTTTGTGAAATAGACGACTGCATCGCAATCGGTGTGACTGGACGGGAAATGCTTCACCCTGATCTCCTCACCGTTGAAAATCATCGAGAACTCATCTTCAAAAGTGGTATCGGGTGTTCCCGGCTCCGGCTGCGGTGTCAGGGCATAATATTTCCCGGCCATGCGCTCGGCTACATTACTCTGGCTAATGATGGTGGCGATAGCCTGAAAATACCTGTTGCCGCCGGTATGGTCATTATGGAAATGAGTATTTATAATATACTTGACGGTGCTGTCGGACAGGCTGTCCAGTATATTGCCCAGCCTCTGGCCGACGGCGATGCTTCCGGCATCGACAAGAAGAATGCCGTCCGGACCAATCGACGCGACAACATTGATTTCAAACTGATCGACTGCTGACAGGATGTAAATATTATCGGATATTTTTTCGGCGGTTATCTGGACTCCGGCATTCTGATCCTGAGAATAAATGGAAATATTCAGGCCCAGGCACAACGCCAAAAGCAAAATAAACATAAATTTTTTCATAAAGCCTCCTCCTGCTAAAATATACATTGTTTTATTATTGATGGTTCTACAAATCGGAAATCCTTACAAACAGAAATCGATTACAGAATTCAGCAGTGGGGTTAATTTGTTGTCTTCCAAGCTATTGACCCGAACAGTGTTATATTTTTGTGTCTAAAACATTCAATTCCTTGACACCCGGCGTGAGGTTGTTTAAACTGACCACCCGGTTATGATCGGACATGAATGAGTGAAAAAATGCCGCGGGTGTTATTATTAAACTTCGTATCAGGAATTAACGGGATTATATAATCCCATTGGAAACGACTGATTTTATGGATGGAAAACACCGCCGATGGAATTGAATGCGAATAATAAGCCGCTGAATGAATGGTCCGAAAAAGAGCGGATCAGCGCTGTTAAGAAAATTTTCAACACTATTACCCCGCGCTATGATTTGCTGAATCATGTTCTTTCCGGATGTCAGGACATCAGGTGGCGGAAATTCACGACTCGGCATCTGCCTTCGGATGCGAAACATGTTCTTGATGTCGCCACCGGGACCGGCGATCTGGCTATTGCGATGGCCCGAAAACGCCCCAGTTTGAGCGTCACCGGCGTTGATTTCGTGCAGGCAATGATGGCGTTGGCGATTTCAAAGACCGAGCGGGCCGGGTTGACATCGCAGATTGATTTTATCGCCGGTGATGCTATGCAGCTTCCCCTCGGAGAGAACAGATTTGATGCCGCCACAGTCGCTTTCGGTTTCAGGAATATTCCGGATCGTATCGGGGCTCTGCGTGAGATGTCGCGGGTGGTTAAACCGGGGGGCAAAATTCTCGTACTTGAGATGACTCTCCCAAGAGGGACCCGGTCAAGTCGGTTTTTCAAGTGGTATCTGAAGAATGTTGTCCCGCGCGTGGGCAGATTGATTTCCGGGAACGGCAGCGCCTATGATTATCTTTCCGAATCGATCGAGGATTTTCTAAGGCCCGATGAACTCACCAGTTATTTCGAAAAAGCCGGGCTGGTCAATATCAAGACATATCCCCTGACATTCGGGATCACGTACCTTCATGAAGGTATAGTCGCCTAAAGCAAGTTGTCAGGGGCTTTTTCGCTACGTTAATAGTCCTTCGCCCTTCGGCCTCCGGAGAGTGCTTTTTACCTACCCTGATAAAAAATGTTGACAAAAATATTATCTTTTATTTTCTTTATCCGCACGTTATTCGAACAATTTCACCAGTCTTTATGCACCTTGAAAGCGAGTATACAAAGTATCCAAGAACACCACACTTACCGTGGTCTCCCGGAAATACAGTTGATGATATTCAGCTTGATTCAGTAACGCACCTGGAAAAATTGACAGATGTTATAGTCACCGAGAAACTGGATGGGGAAAACACAACATTGTACAATGACATTATGCATGCACGTAGTGTGGATTCCAGGCAGCATAAGTCACGAAACTGGTTGAAAAGCCTGCATGCTTCGAAAATGTCGGATATTCCGAATGGCATGCGGATATGCGGCGAAAATATGTATGCACGACACAGCATCTACTATGACCAATTGAAGACCTATTTTTATGTTTTCGCTATATTTGATGGTGATATTTGTTTATCCTGGGATGAGACAGTCGAATGGTGCGAATTACTGGGATTTGAAATTGTGCCTGTTCTATATCGGGGACCGTGGGTCGAAGACCGTATTAGAGCGTGCTGGACAGGAATATCCCGATTTGGAAACGAACAGGAAGGATATGTTGTAAGGAATGCTTTCAGATTTAATCAAAAAGACTTTCGATTGAATTTTGCCAAATATGTAAGGGCCGGTCATGTAACCAGTGAGGAACATTGGATGGATCAGCCTCTTGTGCCCAACCGACTTGCTTTTAAGCCTGATAGAACACAATGAGTTTAGTGTACTGGTGATTTGGATCGGCAGGGATACTAACAATTGTATGACAGCATTCTTGCTCAGGAGGAGGTATCTATGCAATTATGCAGAGTTCGCAGGTTTCCGTGCTACGCAATCAGCGTTCTTCTGATTCTGATTATTATTTCATGCGCCGCACAAATGGGTGTCGGCGGTTCCGAGGAAAATTCCGGGATCGTACCCAATGCTCCCGATAGTTTGCAGGTAAAATCACAGTCCCCTTGTATGGTAGAAATTACATGGTTGGACAGGTCGGATAATGAAAAGTCGTTTATAATTGAACGGGTTACTGGTAATAACACAAATTGGGAGAGCGTTGGAAGCATAGCAACGGGCAAACCATGTCGATGGTTTGACAAATCTGTCGATACGCAAATTTCTTATCGCTATCGGGTATATGCCCAAAATAAAGCCGGCATATCTTCATATGCGATCAGCGATACAGTGACGGCTATCAATGATCCGTCTCTGGATTCAATAGCCTCAATTCTTGTCGGAACCTGGGAATATAGGGCGGCTACAAGCTGTGATACAAATGAGGCTCCTGGTTATTGGCAGGCCAATATGGTAATAGAAGGAGTTCAAAGTGCAAATTGCCAAATTACATTCTCCGGTTATCTTCTTTACCCCAATCAACCCTGTCAGAAGAGGCCTTTCAGCAATGCTTTAGTACTGGCAAATGACAGCATATATTTTGTGGCATCCAGCACTCTTGAGAATCCTGACTGTTATTCCAGCCATCGCGGGATAATAACCAACATTGGCAATGTATATGAGATGGGCGGTCGATACAATTGGACGGACCCGCTGCAATGTCCCTGGAAACGTAATTGGTTTGCGAGAAAGCAGCAGTGAAATAAATCAAAATCCATATTGTCTGCAATGGTGTGCTTTGAGCATTAATTTATGGATCGATAACAAACTCAAGGGCATATGGAAATATGCCCTTTTTTGATATTTTCCCTCATGTATTACCTGGGTAAATTGGAATCACTTTAATTGGGGAATTGTTGACTACATAAGTTACTTTTAAGTCGGATAGCCTCTGAATTCTATGGAATTTTAAACCGATCGTTGATAAATCCGTGGCCCCCCGCGATCGGATTTCTGAGTATGATTCAGAGAATAACTTCCACTGTTTCAGATGGCAGAGGCTCCTGACCTAACATGATTAATGCACCGTCAATTCATTCATCAGGGCATCAAGATTATACACCCTGTCGATCAGATACAGAACGAATCGAATATCGACATTGATGGATCGTACCAGCTTTTCATTAAACAGATAATCGAGAGAGATACTTTCATAATTGCCGTCGAAAACCAGCCCGGTTATTTCTCCCCTGCCGTTAAGAACCGGACTTCCGGAATTGCCGCCGGTGCCGTCATTGGTGGTCAGGAAATCTACCGGAACATCTTTGATATGACTGTCGGTATAGCCGGAAGTATCATGCGCCCCAAATGCCTTTTTAAGGTCTGACGGAACGATAAAGGGATCGACATCGGTTTCTTTTTCCATTATTCCGGTCAGAGATGTGAGATAATCATACGATATCGCATCGGCGGGGCTGTATCCCCTGACCGAACCATAATTAAAGCGCATGGTGCTGTTGGCGTCCGGGTACATAAGCCCGCTTTTCCAGGCAGCGTAAGCAGCGATTAATCCGGGCAGCAGTCTTTGCTCGGCCCCGCGGATTTTCTTATTTTCATCCTTAAAGCGGTCAAGTTCCGGCCGAAGCGCAACGGCCAGTTTGATAAAGGGATCATCGAGCTTTTCGAGTTTATCTTTACTCATCCCAAAGAGCTTCAGTCGTTGCTCCTTATTGCCCAAAATTGTTCCGTCGTAGAGCCGGTCGGCGTATTCATCAACATATTTTTCCCTGTCAGGCCCCTTTTTACCTTCGAAAATTTTCTCAATCGCGTCGATTTTTAGATCGGGCGGGAGATTTACCAAGCGTCTCAGGTAATATTTAAATGTTATCCTGTCGACGCTCTCAACGAAATTTATCTGCATATCCTCAAGCCATTCCCTGGTCTTAATCGAATCCCGGTCCTGGTAGCCGCGTTCACGATCGACATCCGCCTTTTCTCTTTCCAGTGCCCATTTATGAAGAGTCGTGGCGACATCATAGAGCTCACAATTATAGGATAATCCCCGAAGCAGCGATTCTCTGAGTTCTTTATTGTTTAATTGTTGATACAGGCTGTCATATTCCGGGAGAATATGCCCGTATTTTTCAAACAGTTCCTTATCGCTTTGTAAAAATTCTGTTAACGCCTTCTCGTTTGCTCGTTTAATTTCCAGCAGACCGCCCTTCTGAAAGCCTTCGGCCATACCAATGCTGTTTTTCAGATAATTATTGATGCCCTGCATACTCGATGCCAGCCTGATTGCTGCGGAAGAGTCGGCCGCCGAGGCTTCTTCGAGTATGGCTATTCGATCCTTCATGGATTTAATGGCATTGGGATAATAATATTTTTCAAGGTGTTCGATCTCGTATGACGGGGCATATCGGCTGGTGCCTCCGGGAAAACCCATGATCATGGCAAAATCGCCCTCTTTGACACCGGCCGAAGATATCGGCAGGTAGATTTTCGAATGATATGGGACATTTTCGGGCGCATATTCGGCCGAGGAGCCATTGGGCGCGGTATAGGCGCGGAGAAATGAAAAATCACCGACATGGCGCGGCCACATCCAGTTATCGATGTCACCGCCATAGTTACCGATATAGTACGGCGGGATATAGACAATCCGAATATCGCGAATCTTGAAATAGGTATAGAGAACATATTGCATGCCGCCGAACATTGAGGACACTTCGCAATAGACATCACGTCCTTCCTCAGCCTCATGGACAATTTTCTTTTTGGCCGTCTCAAGAGCCTGAAAGCGCTCGTAATCTGTCATTTTATCGTTCACTTCCGCCAGAACGCGCTCGGTAACATCTTCGGTTGACAGCGTCACATAGGCATTGTAACCGATAGCCGGAATTTCTTTCTCGAGCGAACCGGCGTAAAAACCATCCATCAGATAATTATCATCGACCGTGCTTTGTTTTTGAGCGGCATCGACGGCGACATGATGGTTGGTGATGATTAACCCCCGTTCGGATACGAAAGAGCCTGTCCCGCCTCCAATCTCCACTACCGCCGAGGCAATTCCGGTTCCCTGGTTGTTGTAAATATTGTCCAGACTCATTATCAGGCCCATGTCGTGCATTTTATCAACGGGCAGTTTGCCGAGATCGTATAGCGGCCACATGCCTTCATCGGCGGACAGACAAAGGGGCATTATCAGGGTCAGCAGGACCAGTATCGCGGCTCGGTATTGCGGGTTACGCATGGCGAAATCTCCATCAAAATTTTGCGGTGGTTATGAGCAGCAGTGGATATGACATATGATAATCTACATTTCAATGGGACTGAATACAAGAGGTATTTTGAGGGTGATTTCTGAGAATAGCTTTCGCTGTTTCAGGAGGTAACGTATAAATATCTGCCCTCCGTTTGTCTTGACCATATTGACTTTTATTGCTATTATAGCGGTGGCACAAATCACTTTTTTGAATTCGGACTTCTATTAATGGTCCAATTTTCCAAAAAAACGAGTGCTATAAAACTATCAGCTTTTTTGGCACTCATTACCGTACTTGTTGCAGCAGGTTTACAGTTGCGCGATTACGAATTCAAGCGCATCAGGTATTCTGATGAGATTCCCCCGCGTTTAATTTATTCCTATAAAATAGCCGAACCTGCCATCGGCATGAAAAAGGCTCGGGATGATATGTTGATGGCGGATATTTACATTAACGAAGCCGATACGTCAAGTATTTACCTTACTGAACTTACGGCAACCAGCAGCAGGTACTGGCTCAAATCACGCTATGTCCACCGTGTGACCATTATGATTGAGCTGACGCCGGACACCAAAAATAACCAGGATACTTTCTGGCTGATAAAAGCCTTTGACAGGAAAATGGAATCATATTCCATGCTCTATTTTACAGTATTTATGATTTCGATACTGGCTTTTTTTGTCTTCAACACCAAAAGGGAAAATCTGCCTCATATATTTGGCGGGTTGCCGCCGGAGAAGCCCCATGATGTTTAATTTCGACCGACTCCGGAAGGCAAATAAATTACCCCTGATCGTTCTGATGATTGCCCTGGCTCTGCGCCTGATATTCGTGATTTTGCTTTACACTGAACACAATTCTGCCGGCATGACTCAACTTTTCGATGATACACCCAAATATGTCAGAGCGGCAGATTATTTTTTCGGAAAGTCTCAGAGCGGGCAATATGATTTATTCCTGGTAGGACCAGGGTATCCGTCGTTTCTCGGCATCTTTTTCAAAATTTTCGGGCAGACATTCTGGCCGATTATTTTCATACAAATACTCTTGAGCAGTTTTACAAGTCTTCTAATTTATAACATTGCATTTCTCATTTTCAATAATCGCCTGATAGCATTTATTGCGGGCCTGATTTCGGCAATATCGCTGACCTCGATCACTTTGGCCAGCTCGATTCTCACCGAAACCTTGTTTTTCTTTCTATTTTGCCTGTCGGTTTATCAGTTTTTCAGGAGCCTGGAGAATGCCAGGTGGTCGAATCTTGTCTGGGCCGGAATTTGGGGCGGTCTTGCCGTGCTGGTCCGTTCGGTTGCCTCCGTCTTCCCGCTGGCATTGATAATGATTTCATTTCTTTATCCTGTTAACGGAAAGTCCTTTCGGCGGCGGGAGATTATATCGAAGATTCTTGTAACGGTACTGATTATTTTTGGAATTTCTTCCATTTGGGCGATCAGAAATAAGGTCATTCACGATACCTTTGTTATTTCCGACACTGGTCTCAAGGCTGCGCGGGTCTTCCTCGGGGCACAGGTTATCAATGAAGAGCAAGGCGGACGAACATGGGAGGTGGATAAGATCAGAGATTCGCTTTATGAATCTTCCATGATTACGATCAATGCCGGCGACTACCGCCGGGCTCAGACCGAAACGATCGATTTTTTGATTTCATCATTTAAAGAATATCCGGTAAAGTATATGAGGTTTTATTTTCGGAATATATGGGACAATGCCACCGCCATGTCGAGTCTGCAAAATGAATTGACGCCTGACCACCAATGGATTACCAATATATACTACCCTGTCAAATGGGGTTACCGGATGCCGTGGATGATTATTCTATCGATTACAGGTTTTTTCATTCTGGCTCGACATGATAAGGCCAAAGCGGTTTGTTTACTGATAATAATGCTGTATTTCGCGGTATTGTCCGGCGTGACATTCTGGCAGGGATCGCGCGTTTTCTATCCGGCACAGGCAGCGCAAACGATTCTGGCGGCGGCGGCGCTCATTTTCCTCTACGATTTTGCGGTTCTGGGAATAAAAAAGTGCGGCCGGTTATTTTCATCCAATAAAAAATGCGCCATCAAGGACTCGAACCTTGGGCCCGCTGATTAAGAGTCAGCTGCTCTACCAACTGAGCTAATGGCGCATTACAATCATTTGGTGAGGGTGGATGGGATCGAACCATCGACCCTCTGCTTAAAAGGCAGATGCTCTACCACTGAGCTACACCCCCACACCAAATCTCTTTAAGCCCTGTAAAATATATCGCCGATTTTTTATGTCAACCGGTTTTTTCGCTTAATTTAAGCCTATTTTACATGGCTTTTAATAATTCAACGTCGAAAACGAGAGTAGCGTTGGGCGGAATCACGCCGCCCGCGCCGCGCTCGCCATAGGCCAGCTGGGGCGGAATAATCAAACGGCGCTTGCCGCCTTCCTTCATGCTCATGACGCCTTCATCCCAGCCCTTGATAACGCGGCCGACGCCGATCTGGAACTGAAACGGCTGCCCGCGGTCAACCGAGCTGTCGAACTTCTTACCATCGGTGAGCCAGCCGGTATAATGAACCTGGATATTTTGCCCGGAAGCGGGGGTTTTGCCTTCGCCCACTTTGATATCGATATACTTCAAACCGGATGCTGTGGTAACGGTGTCACCGGCAACTTCAGCATACCCGGTTGCGGGCGGAACGGCTTCCTTGGCCGGAGCGGTGGTAGTATCTTTTTGGACTTCGGTTTCCTTGTTCGCTTCAGTATCGGTCTTCTCGCCGGCACAGGCGACCATCCCGATAATGAACAGGGCGGACATCAACAAAACCAGCAATCTCATAGCAACTCCTGTAATTAAAGTTTGTAAAGACGGGTATATATAACAAATGAAGCCGGTTTTGTCCAGTCCGCTGTCAAATAAAAAAACCGGATGTCGGGCAGCGACATCCGGCGGTTATTTATTTCAACGATAACGGCTTACCGGTCGGCCTATTGAAAGAGCAGGCTTTCGTACTGATCCACCAGTTTGCCGAAAGTGTTGATGACATTCTCATACGGTTCGGTGGTGGTCATATCGACACCGGCCTTCTTGAGAATATTGATCGGATAATCGGAGCTTCCGGTCTTGAGAAAAGTCAGGTATGCCTCGGTGGCACCGGGCTGACCTTCCATAATCTTTTTGGCGATCAATTCCGCTGCGGCATAGCCGGTGGCATACTGGTAAACATAGAACTGGCGATAAAAATGGCCGATCCGCAGGCAGCCCAGATCGCGTCCTTCGGGAATAAAATAATCGGGGCCGTAGTATTTCTCGTACAACTCCCGGTACATTTTCCGCATCGAATCGGATGACAGGGCGCCGCCTTTTTCGACAACGTCATGAATATCGCGTTCGAACTCCGAGAACCAGGTCTGAGTGTAAAATGTCCCCATGATTTGATCGATGTAATGGTTCACAAGGTACAGCTTTTCTTCCCTGGTTTGAACCCGTTTCATCATATACTTGACCATCAGTGCTTCATTGACGGTCGAGGCGACCTCGGCGCAGAACAACGAATGCCCGGCATACTGGTAGGGCTCATTCTGGTATGTGTAGTATGAATTCATGGCATGGCCGAGTTCGTGAGCCAGGGTAAAAACATCATTGAGCGATCCGGAGAAATTGAGAAGCATGATCGGATGCACCGAATATGTGCCCCAGCTATAAGCACCGGTTTCTTTTCCGGGAGTCTCATAGACATCGACCCAGCGCGAATTGAGAATCTTATCCAGCCCTTTCTGGTATTCCTTGCCGAGAGGCTGAAGAGCTTCCTTGACCATCTTGATGGCTTCATCATACGTATATTCCAGCTTGACATCTTCAACCAGCGGAACATACATATCAAAACCGAAGAGGGTATCGACACCGAGAGCTTTCTTGCGAACGGTAGTATATTTATGCAGCGGCTGGAGGTTATTGTTGACGGTTTCAATCAGGCTGTGAAAAACGCCGGTCGGAATATTGTTGCCATCGAGCGAATTTTCCAGACAGCTGTTGTAGCCGCGGGCTTTGGTATAGAAAATATCGCCGTTGACCGATGCCGCCAGGGTGGCGCCAAGAGTGTTGACATAGCCTTGATAGGCTGAGTTATAAGCCTCGCTGACTTCGCGGCGTACTTCCCGATTCTTGGATTCAAGGAGTCTGCTGTAGCGACCGCGGGTCAGCTCGATTTCATTGCCGTCTTCATCCTTGACATTGGGAAATTTGATATCGGCATTGTCGACCATCTGGAAAATTTTGCTGGGACTGCTTGCCACCGGGCCGGATAGCGCCAGAATTTCTTCCTGCTCGGCTGAGAGAATGTGTGCTTTTTTCCGAAGCAGATCCTCAATATAGAACTTGTATATTCCAAGGCTGCCGCTGTTCAGGAATGACTGCAATGTTTCATTGGGGATTTCGAGAATTTCCGGTTCGATATAGGATGTGGACTGACCGACCTGCGAGTAGAGCATACGGACGCGGGTGCTCATTTCCTGATATGCACTGACCCTCTGGTCCTCATCATATTTGAGATTGGCATAAACATACAAACGGTGTGCGGTACTGCTGATGGAATCGCTCATTTTAAGACATTCCACAATGGTTTGCGGCGATTCGCCGAGCTTGCCCCGGTAACTTTCTACGCCGGGGATAAAGCCTTCAAGATACTTATATGTTTCTTCCCAGGCTGCATCCGACGGAAAGAAATCGTCAAGGTTCCATTTGTACTTGGCTTCGATCTGATCCCTGGTTTTGGCCTGTTCCACCTGGGCTGAAGCGGTTCCAATTCCTGCGATAAGCAGGAACAAGGTGAAGATGAGGATGGAAGTGATTCGATTGTTGAAGGTCATCAAATGCCTCCCTGTTGAAAAGGTTTAAATTACTTGTCGTCAGTGCGCAAAACGCCCTAATATGTTAAATTTACGTGAAATATCAAGTCCGGGTTGCAATATAATCGGTTTGATTTCGGCTTTCGGTTGCAGGTAATATGCGTTGACAATCCGAGTCATACCCGGCATCGGGCCGGGTGCCGGTATTGATATAGCGTCTGATATATTGTCCGCAATTACTGCCGATTCGGTTTTCCTCAAGCTCTCCGATACTCAAAATGACTTCAAAACCGAATTTGTTCAATTCATTCAATAAATTGTCGATTTTCCTGCGATTATTGTCATTGACCAGATTAACTATGCCGTTGATTTCGGCATTGATGGTCGGATTGACCGGCGTAAATTTAGCCATAAATATTTTCGGATCGAATTTCTCCGCAATGACATCGGCTGATACCGGATAATTCTCAGCCAGGGCGAAATTAAGGGCTACTTTGCGGTCGCCTGTATGATAAAAGGCAGTGCCATATTTCGCAATTTTATCCAAATTCCATTTTTTTATCGGGATTATCATATCTCTTGTCATCTCACAGGTGGAATGGATCGAAAACTGCATCTGGAATTTGCCATCGCGATACCGTCTGTTTTTGATATCTGTGAGCCGTTCGAAAAACATATCCGTGCCGAACGGCGCCACAGTCGATAGGCATGGCATTAGACCGGGAGCGTTATACCGGGACGGCAGTTCTTCCAGGACCGAAAGCACCTTGCCGTTTAGTGACGGCTCCCCCATCCGTGCAAACTGAATCTTGAATTTGGAAGCCGGAATATTCTTGTCGGGATAACGACTTTTTACCAGAAAATCTATTTGAGCGAAAATATCATCTGCCGAAAGCGCGCCTTTGTACCACCCGCCGGCATCACACATGCGGCACCTGACCGGGCATCCGTAAAGAGTGGAAACAATCAGCACCCATTTTTCATTACGAGGGTAAGGAGGCTGTACCGATTCTACGAATTCTATATAACATTCGGGCCGCATCTCGGCCATATACACGATGGCCGGTTCACCATGGCCCGATTGACCCATTATACGCATGATTTATTTTCCTTAAGAGAATAATATATTTGCATGGCGGCACGAAGCCCGTCACCGACGGCAATGCCGACCTGGCGAAGAATTCCATTTTTAATGTCGCCGGCAAAATAGAGCCGGCCGGACTGTCTTAATTCATCCACTTTGTCAAGCAGTTCCGGGGAAAAATATTCATCCCGCGGCAGGCGGCCGATTGCAGCCAAAATATAGTCATATTCCAGAGGACCGGTGACGCCATCCCCAAGAACAACAAGCCTGCTCAAACCGGTTCCGGCCCCTTCAACGCCGACAATATCGACATTTTCAAAATAACTGATATGTCTGGTAATCGACACCAGGCTCTTCAGATGCGGCAGGGCATTGGAATGCGCGGATCGATTGAGGATTATTACCCTATTTTTTTCGGAGAGATTGAGAGCATAGTCAAAAGCAATATCACCTGCCCCGATAATAATAATCGTCCTGTTTTCAACGGATAATATGGGGGCGACTTCATAGTACAGGTTTCGTTTGAATGTATCATCAAGCGATTCCAAAATATCCATTTTTTTCGGTTTGGTTCCGGTCGCAGCGATAACATAATCGGCATTATATTCGTTGTGATCAGTCTGTATTATAAAGCGGTCATCAACACAATCATAATCAAGAAGCCTGACATGTTCATGGCGGGGAACTATTCCTGCGGAACTCAGTTGCCGTTGCATGGATGATGCCAGATCGATACCCGAAACACCATTGGGGAAGCCGGGGTAATTTGCGATTTTCCAGGCATTGTAAATCAGACCGCCGACCTGATGTGATTCAAATATAACCGGCTCCTGATCATATCTTTTGAGTTGAATAGCGGCGGCTATGCCGGCCGGGCCGGCGCCGATTATGGCGATTTTATGACTCATGAAATATCAGGCTCTAATTGCTTTAAAATCTCATCAGTCAGCATCGGTACGGCAAAACCATGCGACAGGTTAAGCAAAGCGGCTCGATGAAACTCCTCGCTGTAGGTGGCGGTACCGTCAATAACGAAGAAGACTTCAAAACCGCGCATGAATGCCGAGCGGGCGGTTGTTTCACAACACAGATGAGTCAAAACACCGGTTACCACAAGCTGGTTTATTCCTCGCTTTGTAAGGATATGCTCCAGATTGGTATCGAGAAAGGCATCATATTGCTCTTTGTGCACAATGACAGCCCGATCACATTGCAGGCGATTATCAATTTCCGAGAGATGGTTGTCCTCGGTGATAACATCGTCCCACCATTGATTCATCCGTCGTGCGCCATTTTCGGTATTAAGATGACGGGTCTGAATCAAGGTAAGATTGTGAGCAAGAAACGCGCTTTGGAGTTTTGCAATATTCTTCAATACTGCCGGGCTGCTTGGAACATAGGCATGAGAATTCTTGTCGAGAAAATAACGCTGCATGTCGATGACAATCAAGGCGGCATGGTCGGGATTCATTGTCAAATTATGCCCGTCCCGGTAATGCGCTATTCCGGCAAGGAATTCAGCTGCCTTTTTTCCGATATTTCCCTCAGTGTAATAGATAAGACCACCCCGTTAAATCTGACTTATGAAAACTCGGAGGAAGATATAAGCAAAAACGATTGAAATATCAAGAGAGATGATTATAAAAACATGTTGGCTTTACAAAGTAGGGCGGATCCGCAGGCTCGTCGCAGACGGGCCCAGTGATCCTGTCTATTTTCCTTCCGAAGCTACGAAATCTCGTCGTTGCGAGGAGTGAAACCGAACCGCAAGGCAAGGTTGAGCGACGTGGCAATCACGCCGATTATTCCAAACCCGTCCTAATAAGTGCTGTCAGGTCTCCGCACCTGACAGCACAAGAAGAATAAATAGGCAGGATTGCTCATTCCGTCGGAGACAGAATTTCGGATCCTGCCCTACAAGAATTTTCTATGATTATCCCACTACCTCATTATCAACTGCCCGTAATAATACGGGTCATACTCGATCGGGGTGATCCAGTCGGCGTTACCCAGACGCGGCTGTTTGCGGCGGAAGTTGAGATGCATCTTCTTCCCCTGCTCCATCTGCACTCCGAATTGCTTTAAAGGCATTTTAATCTCGATTGTCCACGAACCATCGTTTTTCGCCGACTTGACTTCATACTGCCCGTTCCATGCGAGGGAGCCGTCAAGATAACCGTCCTCATCCAGCCAGTATTTGACATCATAGGCAAACCCGGCCGGGTTGAAGTATATCTGATAGAAGGTATCGAGGGCATAATCGGGAGCGATAAAATAACCGACACAGTCATCACGATGCACCGCGCCGTCATGCGCCGCCGTTTTGGCAGATATGGAATCAATCATACTTTCGGAGCATTTCGCGGCCAGATAAAGGTTATTCTTGTCATAAGCGAAATAAAAATCGACCGGTTCCGCCGCAGTCTTGCTTCCTTCCGGTCCGAAGAATTTCGTCTCGGCGTTTTGCCAGCATTTTTCACTCAGGGTGCCATCGATTTTGATTTTCTTCTCGACCGGATTACAGACCGCGATTCGGGCCGGGCCCAGAGCCTTTTCCACAGGTACTTTTTTACTCTCGGTATAATTCAGATTGGCCGCAACCGACGGGGCCGGAAAGAGCGAGCCATCCCCGGCAACAGTGAAATAAACCGTGTCGATTGTCTTTGGCTCAACCGAAATGGGCATGACGGCCGGATCCACTTTCCACCCTTCGGGGATATTCCACTTCAGAGTATCATTGATACTACCGGGACTGGCAGAATTATTTATTTTAAGACCGATTTTACAATCCGGGATTGTCATATCTTCGGCCACCAGCGCCTGGTTGATGAAAGCAAGGCCGGTTTGTTTCAGAGGCCGATAAACCAGACGTTCTGCAGCGGTATTATTATCCCAGGGAAGAACACCGTCCTTCTTGATAACGGCAATATTGACATCCTGATCGTCGGCAGTGACCCACAGGAAATGATATTTCAGGCCATCGGGCGTAATACCGGGGCCGCCCCCGGAACTGCCGATACCGGTATATTTGATCCCGTCATATTCGCCTGAGAAATATTCATGATAATGCCCGGTAAAAACGGCATCGACACCATATTTGACAAAGATATCA
>JBFMFJ010000010.1:0-22782 GCA_040752235.1 Candidatus Zixiibacteriota bacterium
GTCGCTTACTTTTTCAGTTTTTTCGACTCCCGGGCATTCACCCGGCGGAGTCTGCTATTTCATCGAAAATAAGCTTTTCTGCGGAGATACTCTTTTTTATGATTCCATCGGCCGCACCGATCTGCCCGGTGGAAATCTTCAGCAATTGCTCCTTTCCATTGAGCGCAATATCCTGACACTGCCGGATGCCGTCATATGCTATCCCGGTCACGGGCCGGCCACGACTGTGGGTCAGGAGCGAAGAAATAATCCTTTCCTGACCGGGAACAGGTTTGTATAAGAGGTGATGAAAATGTTTAATGAGGGTTTTGCCTTAGCCGATTATCATGTGCATCCCAATTTTTCCGTAGATGCCGAGGGATCTATTGAGGATTTTTGCTCTGCGGCAAGAGAAAAGGGAATTTCGGAAATATGTTTCACGACGCATTTCGACACCAATCCGACTTCATCCGAATGGGGGAGATCCATCAGGGTCAATGGCGAATTGAAAATAAATTCGGTCGAAAATTTCGGACATTATGTCAGAGCCATCGAAAAAGCCAATATAGACTCACCGATGGTCATTAAATGCGGTGTTGAAGTCGGGTTTTATGCGGGATGTGAAGAGGAAATTCAGGAGTTATTCAACACATATCCTGTCGAATACAGGCTTGGTGCGGTACATGAAGTCGGCAATATCGATATATGCACAGAGGAACTGATCAAGCGGGCGAGCTCCGAAATCCCGCTGGAAAAATTGGCCGATGATTATTTTGATCTTGTCAGGAGAATGGTGGAAACCGGTCTGTTTGATTCTGTCGCTCATATTGACATGTATAAATGGTACGGACTGAAATATTACGGGAATGATATTCTAACAATGCACCGGGGACGAATCGAGAAAGTTTTCGAAGCGATGGTCCGGAACAATACCGGGATGGAGATCAACACTGCCGCCCTGCGCAAGGGGCATGTGGAGTATTATCCCTCCATGGAAATTGTCAATATGGCCCGCAAGGCGGGTGTGCGGATTGCGGCGATCGGATCGGATGCTCATCGCCCGCATGAAGTAGGTTATGATTTCGAGGCGGCCAAGATGGTCGCCTATGACCTTTTCCCATATTGTAATGAATAGCGTATTTTAATGCCTCAGACAGTTATAAAACCTGATCGAGATTTTTATTTGCGTCCGACACTGGAGGTGGCGCGCAATCTTGTCGGGAAGTACCTGGTTTCGACCATCAACGGTAAAATCCTGGCAGCCCGCCTGGTCGAGGTGGAGGCATATATCGGCGAGGATGACCCAGCGTGCCACGCGGCCGTCGGCAGAACGGAACGAAATGAAGTCATGTACGGGCCGGGCGGATTCAGTTATATCTATTTCATCTACGGCATGTATCATTGTCTGAATGTGGTAACCGAAAAGGAAGGATTTCCGGCGGCGGTCCTGATTCGAGGCGCCGAGCCGATTGAAGGAATTGAAACGATGCAATCAAGATTCGACGGCCGGAAAAACAATCGACTGACCGACGGGCCGGGAAAACTGTGTAAGGCTTTCGGCCTGACCCGTGAACATAACGGTTTAGATCTCCTGGGAGGTGAACTTTATATAGAAGATCGCGGTTATATTCCCAAAAGAATAGACTGTTCGGGCCGTATTGGAATCAAGAAGGCGGCCGAAAAAAAATGGCGCTTTTTTGAATCCGATTCGCCATACGTATCGGTTAGAAAGTGATGACTTATTCTTAAATGGGAGATCTACTCGCAATGGCCAAAAAAGAGCGATTAATATCAATCACCATCCCGGTATCCACTTTTGAAAATGTGATGAAACAATTCGATCAGGCGGCGGCAAAACTCAAAGTCGATCCGGGATTGCTGGAATTTCTTAAATATCCGAGAAAAAGTACTATTGTCAAACTGCCGGTTCGAATGGACGACGGCAGTTTTAAAATGTATACCGGTTACAGGGTTCAACACAGTATTGTCCGCGGTCCGGCCAAGGGCGGGATAAGGTATCATCCCGATGTCACTCTCGATGAGGTTCAGGCTTTGGCCTCCTGGATGACCTGGAAGTGCGCCGTCGTAAATATACCCTTCGGCGGCGGCAAAGGCGGCATCGCCTGCGATCCTTCCAGTATGTCTCAGGGAGAACTCGAGCGCCTGACCCGCCGCTATACGGCCGCGCTTCTTGATATGCTCGGTCCGGATAAGGATGTTCCGGCCCCGGATGTGAACACCAATGAACAAACCATGGCCTGGATTATGGATACCGTTTCGATGCATGCCAAACATACTGTCACGTCGGTGGTGACCGGCAAACCGGTGGTTCTCGGAGGATCTCTGGGGCGTCGTGAAGCGACCGGTGCCGGAGTTGTCATTACTGTCAAGGAAGCACTGAAACATTTGAATATGGAGCCTTCGAAATCAACGGCGGCGGTGCAGGGTTTCGGCAATGTCGGTTCGGTGGCCGCCCAGTTTTTGCACCGGCTCGGTGTGAAGGTGACCTATGTTTGCGATGTGTTCGGCGGACTATATAATCCGGACGGCATTGATATTGATGCCCTGAGTGAGTATGTCAGGCAAAACAAAAAGGTGGTAGGATTCACGGGCGCCGAGCCCTTCGATAAAAACGAAATCCTTTATATGAAAGTCGATATCCTGGTTCCGGCCGCGCTCGAAAATCAGATTACGGCCGAAAATGCTTTTCATATCAAGGCGAAAATTATCGCCGAAGGCGCCAACGGCCCGGTTACTCCCGATGCCGATCCGATTTTGCAGGAAAATGGCGTCTTTGTTATTCCGGATATTCTTTGCAATGCGGGCGGAGTTACCGTATCTTACTTCGAATGGGTTCAGGATAGAATGGGATTTTTCTGGACTGTTGAAGAGGTTAACGCCAGGCTGGAACAATTTATGACAAGAGCTTTTCATGATGTCCTGAAAGTTGCTCTGGATAATAAAGTGCACTTAAGGATGGCGGCTTTTATGGTTGCTATCCAACGGGTGGCGGATGTCGTCCAGCTTCGCGGGATTTATGCATAATGTAGATTAACAGGTGGTGAATTCTTTGTTTGACTCAGATTTTATCAAACAGGCCTTGATTGCGGCGCCGGCGATACTTTTCTCACTGACGGTGCATGAGTTTTTTCACGCTTATATTGCCTATCGGTTCGGTGATTCCACCGCCAAAGATATGGGGCGGCTGACCCTGAATCCGCTGGCCCACCTTGATTTTTTCGGGACTTTGATGATGTTCCTTTCTCAATTCAGATTCGGGTGGGCCAAACCGGTCCCGGTGAATCCCTATAATTTGCGTAACCCAAGAGTGGCCGATCTCTGGATTTCGGCGGCCGGTCCCTTGTCCAATTTCGGCCTTGGTCTGGTATTTGCCATTTTATTCCGCATCACCTATGGCAGCCAGATGGCCATTCCGCACGAAATAATGGAATTTCTGCTCGTTGGAGTGATAATAAATGTGTCGCTGGGTTTCTTTAACCTGATTCCGCTTTTCCCGCTGGATGGGTCGCATATCCTCCGGTCGCTTTTACCGCCGGAATTTGGACCCAAGCTCGATTCCTTCGAACGTTTTGCGCCTTTTTTGCTTATGCTTTTAATAATCGTAGGCGGTTTCTGGCTGATTCTGGGTCCCTTTATCAGTTTCGTGGTAAACCTTTATACCGGCATGAGAATTTATTAAATGGCTTTTTCGATCTGGTCAAAATTATCCGGAATCATTTCACTGACAATCTTGCTGAGCGGATGTCAATTGGCCTCGCGCAAGATGGCCGAACCTTCGATCATAGAATCGGAAATGCATTATGCGGAAGGCAAGGGCGATGCCTTCCTGTATGATGTCAAAATCTTTCGTGACGGGAAAAAGAATTCGGTTCGTCTTGATATTTATAGAGTTGAGGATCGCCTGGCCCTATTCGCCCGGGGATATCTCGGCAAAGGGGTCCTTAAAGGACTGGTCCTGGCCGATTCGACGGTCGTTTATTTCCCGACCGAAAATGAATTTTATTCAGGCAGATTAAATGAATTGATTTCAAAAAGCTGCTCAGAGAAAAATAATCTGGAAAAGATGCTGATCGATCTTTTTGTGAAACGACCGGTCGATATTGATTATTCGATGACCGATTTTTATGTAAATATTCTCAGCGATAAAGGAGAAAAACAACAATTCAGGCTGGAGTCGACCAATTGCGCCGAAAAGGCCGAATTACAATATGAATTCAGGGAAAACCGGTTTATTCTGGATAAGATTGATTTCTCCAATCGTGATGAATCATTCCGATTCAAAGCTGAATTGCGTAAATTTCGCTTTAATACCAAAATCCCCGCTGAAAAAATGGCTCTTCCGATTCCGCCCGATGCCGTTCAAATTAATCTTTAGGCAATTCCGGCGGTTGACTTTTCGTAATCAATTTGCATATTAAAAGATTATATTTTTAAAAAGGGCGAAAGCCCTTGCAGGACATATTTATATTTTATGAGTCTTTTAATAAGAACATTCAGCCGACTTAAGCCATACTGGCACTATGTCGTGATTTCATCACTGTCAGCGGCTATTCATGCGGTTTTTGCCGGGTTGCTGGTATGGATGGCCGGCCCGCTTCTGATGACACTTTTCCAGAGCGCCAATATTGATAAGGCTGCACCTGAGACAGCGCCGCTCATTCAAAATGTCGGGAGTGCTGACACCGGAACTGCAATGGATGACAGCAGCGTTGCCAAAAAGCTCGAAAACAAGCTGGATTTTCTCGCCAGGACTAAAAATAATCTGAAAGAAAAGTTGAACGATTTCCTGAAGTCGGACAGCCGCAAAGGGACGCTTTATAATTTTTGCCTGATGATCATTTTCATAGCCGTCGGCGCCAATCTCTTTATTTATATCCAGGGATTTTTTATGGCTTATGTTCAGCAGTCGATTATACGGGACTTCCGAAATGATCTCTTTGTCAAATACCAGGAATTATCCATAAGCTTTTTCCATCGCCAGCGGACCGGGCAGCTTGTCTCCCGCGTAACCAATGATGTTCTCGTACTCAACGAAACAGTCGATCTCGGCTTCAATCGACTTGTTATCGACTCCCTGACCGTTCTTCTTCTGGCACTGTTCCTGGTGCTGTTGTCGTGGAAACTGACCCTTCTGGCCGCCCTGGTGATGCCGATAGTCTTCGGATTTATTTACTGGATGGGCAAAAAGTTGCGCCGATATTCGGCGCGCTCGCAGGAAAAAATGGCCGATGTCAACTCGGTTCTGGAAGAAACGGTTTCGAATATCAGAATCGTTAAGGCTTATGCCATGGAAAAATTCGAAATAAAGAAATTTTTCAAGGCGACCAATGACTATTTCAGGGCGCTAGTTCGAATGACTCGAATCCGCCACCTGGCCTCGCCGGTCAGTGAAGTGCTGATTGTATGTGCCGGTATTTCAATCCTTCTATATGCGGGGATGAGGATTATTGAGGGAGACGGCGAAATGGATGCGGGCGATTTCATGACTTTTATTATTGCCATGTTTACGATGATCAAGCCGGTCAAAAATCTTTTTGCCATACATATAAAAATTCAGGAAGGCATGGCGGCGGCCGAGAGAATTTTCAACATTATTGATACGCCGATACAGGTTGAGGAATTGCCCCAGGCGCGCCATATCGATTGCTTCGAATCGAATATAAAATATGAAAATGTTTCTTTTTCATACAATGAGCGTGAGCTGATAATCAATGACGTCTCGTTCGAGGTCAGGAAAGGCGAAGTGGTGGCCCTGGTGGGGCCATCAGGGGCCGGCAAATCGACGCTTTTCGATCTCCTGCCGCGGTTTTACGATCCGCAAAAGGGACGGGTTTGCCTGGATGGTATCGATATCCGCGAGCTTTCTCTCAGTTCACTCCGGAGCCTGATGGGGATTGTGACCCAGGAGACATATTTGTTTAATGACACTATCCGCCACAATATTGCCTATGGTCTGGAAAATATCACCGATGATGCGATCAGGGAGGCTGCCAAAGCGGCCAATGCCCACGATTTTATCATTGAATTCGAGGGTGGTTATGACACCATTGTGGGCAACCGCGGGGTTCGACTCTCAGGCGGACAGCGTCAGCGGATCGCCATTGCTCGTGCTCTTTTGAAAAATCCGCAGATACTGATATTCGACGAAGCGACCTCGGCTCTTGATACCGAAGCGGAACTTCTGGTACAGGAGGCGATTGATCGTCTGATGAAGGACCGGACCACGCTGGTTATTGCGCACCGTCTCTCGACCATCATAAATGCCAATCGCATCATGGTTATCGACCGGGGCCGGATTACCGAAGAGGGCCGGCATGAGGAATTGATGAAGCTCGAGGGAACATATCGGAAGCTGTATTTGATGCAATTCAAAAACGGCGTTAATCATGAAGATACGGTCGGGACCGCCCCGGCCAAATAGACGTGTTTATTAGCCATGCCTCCCAAAATTATCAAGCATATCGAGCATCTTTTCAAAAAGGCTCTCAACCTGCCTTTTTATATTTTTCTCGGGAAAGGTGATAATTCGCGGATACCGATCAACCCCGACGATGTAAAGGCAGTCCTGTTTTTGCGTCCGGACAAGCTGGGCGATATGATCGCCACTATTCCGGCCATGCATGCCGTCAAAAAACATTTTCCGCATATTCGGGTCGAGGTTCTCGCTTCGCCCAGGAACTATGGCATGATTATCAATGATCCTGAAATAGACAAAGTGCATCTCTATACCAAGAATGTTTTGAAGGATCTCCGGACGATTGCACAACTCAGGAAGAAAGATTTCGACATTGTCTATGATCCTATCTGTCATGATTCGACCACCGGTCTGATATTGACGAAGTGGATCGGCAAAAAGGCGGTCCATGTCGCCTCCAGAAAACTGGGATTGCGCCATTACTATGATTATTGCCGGCCATATGAACCTGATGGATATGATCATAATATCGATAACGGTCTGCTGATATTTGAGTCATTCGGTATAGACCCGGAGACGGTCGATCCGTTTTTGCCGGTTTATATACCGGATGAATCATGGTCGAGGGCGAATAATTTCTATTCAGGTTTACCCGCGGATAATCATTATCTGGTGGGAGTGAATATATCGGCAGGAAGCCCCACGAGGACATTGCCGATGGATCATTATGCGAAAATCATAAATGATATCAATAGCAAACATGAGAATTTCCGCTTTATTATATTTTGTGTCATGGATAATCGCCGCGACGCTCAGGAACTGATCGGGAAATGCGATGCCGATGCCAGGCTTATTCCGGAAAATTTGTCGCTTCTGGATGTCAGCGCGATTATGAATCGTCTCGATATTCTAGTCAGTCCGGATACATCCATGGTGCATATTGCCGGAACCATGCGAATTCCGGTCGTGGGATTGTACTCGGGGCATTTGCGTAATTTTCGGTTCTGGCGTCCCTATCGGCAGGAGTTCGGCGCGATTGTGGCGGGGAACATTCAAAATCTGTTCGATATTAGACCGGAAAATGTTGTGGAAGAATTTGAAAGGCTCTATAATAGCATAAACCGGGATGCAAGCCCGGACAGGAAACGGCAATAAGGTCGTTAATACATGAATAAGATTACGGCGGTCATAATAACAAAAAATGAAGAAGCCAATATCGGGCGATGCCTTAAGTCGGTGGCCTGGGCCGATGAGATTATTGTCATCGACAGCGCCTCGACCGACCGGACAAGGCAGATCGCTTCCGAGGCCGGCGCCAGAATTTTTGATGTCGAGTGGCGGGGTTTCGGTCATGCCAAAGGTTTCGGTGTGGAAAAGGCGACTCATGAATGGATTTTATCGCTTGACGCCGATGAGGAAATCAACATACAGCTCGCGTCCGAGATAAAAGCGGTTATAGCTGAAAATCGATCCGAGAATGGTTTCAAGATTCCCCGGAGAACCAGCTTCCTCGGGCGGTGGATAAAATACTCACGCTGGTATCCTGATTATGTTCTGCGGCTGTTCAGGAAAAATGCCGGCAGATTCAATGATTCTCTGGTGCATGAAAAGGTCATTATCGAAGGGATTGTCGGAAAGTTGAAAAATCCGATCCTGCATTATTCCTATCCCGACATTGACACTTATTTTAATAAATTCGAGAAGTATACCTCCCTGGCGGCCCAGGAATTGTACAATAAAGGCAAGAGATTCCATATCGCCGCCCTTATTTTCAAGCCAATTGCATCATTTGCCCGCCATTATGTCACCGGTCTTGGTTTTCTTGACGGGGTTGAGGGTTTTCTGATTGCCGTCCTGTCGGCTTTCGGTGTTGTCACACGATATGTCAAACTTCGTTCTCTGGAAAAGGCCTCGCGGCATGATTAAGGTTCTTCATATCGATACCGGTTTGACTTTTCGCGGAGGCCAGCGGCAGGTGGCATTGTTGATTAATCGCCTGGCCCAGTTCGATATCAGGCAGTATCTTGCCTGTCCCGATAAATCCCCGCTAGTGGATAAGACCTATTATTCCGTCGATAAAAGATTTCCTCTGTCGAAAACGAATTTAATGCGCTTTCTAGAACGGCGGGAACTGCGGCATTTTGTCGAAGACAATGACGTCGACATAATTCATGCTCATGACTCTCACTCTCATTCCCTGGCCGTATTGCTGGCCAAAAAGGGCAAACCGCGCATTTTGGTGACACGCCGCAGTTCAGGGAAAGTGAGTTTCGGCAGCCGCACCAAGTACCTCAAACACAATATAAAGTACATCGCCATCTCCAATCATATCAGAGTCATGCTGATCGAGAGTGGGATTCCCGGGAGAGACATTACTGTTATTCATTCAATGATCGACCTGAGCAAGTTCGGTTATTTTGCTGAAAAGTCCGGCGGCGCTGATGAAAGACAGGGTCGACTGCGGATCATATCGGCCGGAGCCTTCGATCTTCAAAAAGGATTTCATGACGCCGTCGCCGCCATAAATGAGGTGGCCGGTCAAAATGAAAACTTCGATTATATTCTTTATGGTGACGGGCCCGAAAAAGGCAGGCTTATTAAAGAAATTTCAAAGAACAAACATAAAGGCAAAATAAGCCTGCCCGGTTGGCATCCGGAGCCGTCGGAATATTTGAAGGAGGCCGATATCTTTGTCTCGACATCATATTCGGAGGGATTGAATATGTCTATCGTAGAGGCAATGGCGGCCGGCGCCGCGGTCATCGCAACCAATATTCCGCCGCATTGCGAAAATATAGAACACGAAAAGACCGGCCTGCTGTTTTCACCCGGAGACCGGGAAAAATTGGCGGCAAGTCTGAAGCTGTTAATGGAAAACGACGAGCTTCGCCACAGTCTTGCGCGGAATGCCGGAATTGTCGCCGAAAAATACGACAGTCGAATTATATCGGAAAAGATTTTTCATCTATATGGCGAAGTTATTGCCGACCGTCGTTAATTGGCGTATTATTAGATATGAATTTAGCTGAATTTATAATCGGGATTGAGGCCTTTAACGCCAATGTCGATATCGCCCTTCTAAGGCGGGCTTATGAATTTTCGGACATGGCGCATCAGGGCCAGAAACGCGAATCAGGGGAGAGGTATGTCGAACATTGTCTTAATGTCGCCTTTATCCTGGCCGAACTGCATCTGGATTCGGATACTATCGCGGCCGCGGTTATGCATGATGTCGTCGAGGATACCAAAGTCACTCTGGAACAAATAAAAACTGAATTCAACGAGGATATTGCGGCCCTGGTTGACGGTGTTACCAAAATAAGCTCGGTGGAATATAAGTCGCGGGAAGAGCAGCAGGTGGAATATTTCAGGAAGATGCTTCTCTCGATGGCACGTGATATTCGGGTGATATTGATCAAGCTCTCCGATCGTCTTAATAACATGCGAACCCTCCAGTACCTCGATCGCATGAAACAAGTCAGAATCGCTCAGGAAACGCGTGATGTCTATGCCCCGCTGGCGCACCGGTTCGGGATTTCGAAGATTAAACAGGAACTCGAGGACCTTTCGCTAAAATTCCTGGAACCGAAGTCGTATATGGATATCGCCCGCAAAATCGAGTTAAGCCGCGAGGAGCGGGAAGCATATATTGCCTCCTTTGTCAGGCCGATCAAGGATGCCCTCTCCCGTGAGGGCATAAAGGCTGAAGTGTACGGCCGGGCCAAGCATATTGATTCCATTTATCGAAAAATCAGAATCAGGAATGTGGATTTCGAAAATATCGCCGATCTGCTGGCCATCAGAATTCTGGTGAAGACTAAAGCCGAATGTTATCATGTTATGGGCATTGTCCATGAACTGTGGACTCCGGTCAGTATCAAATTCGCGGATTATATTGCCTCGCCAAAGCCCAATAATTATCAGTCTCTTCATACCGCCGTAATCGGACCGGGCAAGAAAATCGTGGAAATACAGATCAGGACACAGGAAATGCACCGGGTGGCTGAGAACGGAATTGCGGCTCACTGGCTTTACAAGGAGGGACGGCAGCAGCTGGATAAGAGCGATCGACAGATGATGTGGCTGCGAGACGTTCTGGACTGGCAGAAGGATATGACCAACCCTTCGGAGTTTCTTGAATATCTCAAAATCGATCTATTCGCCGACGACATTTATGTCTTTACGCCGATGGGTGAGATCAAACATTTACCTGCGGGCGCCACTCCGCTAGATTTCGCTTTTGCGATTCATACCGAGGTCGGCCTCCATTGCAGCGGGGCAAGGATCAATGGCCGCATTTCCCCATTGACCACAAAACTTAAATCAGGGGATGAGGTCGCCATTCTGACCAGCCCTCATCGCCAGCCTTCGCGCGACTGGCTGAATATCGCCACCACCTCACAGGCGCGCGCCCGTATCCGCCGATGGCTGAAACAGACCGGCTATGATCAGTCCGTGGCATTGGGCCGGGAACTGCTGGAAAGAGAGTTGAAAAAACTCAGATGTAATATGCCCACGGATGAAGAGCTTCTCAATATTGCCCAGAGCCTTTCGTATACGTCGGAGACGAATATGCTTAATGCTCTCGGCAACGGTTCTCTGTCGGCACAGCAGGTTGTGTCGCGTATCATGCCCGAAGTGGAAGTGGAAAAACAGCCGATTGTCGATAAGGTGCTGGAGCGATTCCGCCACGAGAGAGGGATAAAAATCGAGGGCATGGACAACATGATGTTTCGATTCGCCAAGTGTTGTCAGCCTATTCCCGGCGAACAGGTCATCGGATATATTACCCGCGGCCGCGGCGTTACCATACACAGAATCGATTGTCCTTATGCCCAGGAGCTGATAGAGCAGCCGGAAAGGACTATCCCGGTAAGCTGGGATGTATCCAAGGATCAAACCTTCGTGGTAACTCTGAAAGTTCATGTCGAGCCGAGGAAAAATATTCTGGTCGAAATTACCGATTCAATCGCGGACAGCGATACAAATGTCCGGGGCGCCGATATCAATATCGGGGATACCACTTCGATCGGCTCCATCGTGGTTGAAGTGAATAACCTGAACCAGCTCGAAAAAGTCATAAAGAGAATCAAAAGAGTCAAAGGAGTCCTTTCGGTGGGACGCGCCTTTGGCGGAAAATACAATGATATCAATCCGGAATGAGTGACAAAAATTCAAAGTATCTTCTGGCATCAATACTGATTTTTTTGATATTCGTGTCGATTTTCTGGAGCTATTCAATTGATGATGCCTTCGTGACCTTTCGTTACGCCGAGAATTTCGCCAATGGTCATGGACTTACTTTCAATCCTGGCGAGAAACCGGTCGAGGGATATTCGAATTTCCTGTGGCTTCTGATTCTGTGCCTGGCCTATCTGGCCGGTTTCCCGATATATCTCGCGGCCAAGATTTTGGGTGTTATCTGTTTCTTACTGGCCGGAATTGTCTGGTATCGAAATCTCTCCGGCAGGGAGCCTGTCCTGATTCAGCTGACCCCGATGTTCTTCCTGGCCAATCCTTATACCGCTTTCTGGGCTGTCAGCGGACTCGAGCTCGGTCTGTATGCCTTAATCCTGACCTTGCTGGCGGCAAGGATTCTCAAAAAAAGTTATTGGTCTCTATTGTTGATCCCTCTGCTGGTATTGATTCGACCCGAGGGATTTGTCATCGGGATGGCGATTGTAGCCGCATCCTGGTTAATGGGGTTGCTTGAAAAAGATATCCGGTGGAAGTTTCATTTAATCATGCTCGGCATGATTATCATTAGTTTCAGTCTGCTGATTGTCTTCCGTATTGCGGTTTTCGGTCATCCCATGCCGAATACATTCTATGCCAAATCGACCCTGGCGATTCATGGTTTTCTGCGACTGGTCAAAATCATGGTTTATTATTTTCCTCTGGCGATTTTGTTCATGTTGGGGCTGTTCAGGATTATTCGCCGTTTTCGTGAGACGGGCAGATATTTATTTTATGCCATCATTTTTCTGGCGATGGCGGCGATCAATTGTCTGGCCGATGCTGTTATGAATTTCCATGCCCGGTATTTAATAGCCTTTATCCCGTTTTTCCTGATAACCGCTTTTTATGGGCTTGACCATCTGAAAAACCGCAAGCTGATTGCCGTGGGCCTTATCTTATCGGGAATGTCGATTCTTATTCCGACCTGGCCCGTTTATGGAAGCGTCTCGCAGGAGAAGAAAATCTGGGGCGCGCAGAAGAGCCTGATTGAATTTATAAACAAGCAGCCGGAACAAATCCGTATTTCTCTGACCGATGTCGGGCGTATTCCTTTCTATACAAAGGCCAGGTATAATGACATCTGGGGGCTGGTATCGGCTGATATTGCCCACGACGCATTCAATCCGGTGAGGGAATATTTAAGATTTCCCGATTATTTTGTCTTTGTCGGCTATTTCTGGGGAGATAATATCCGTCTTCATTTCGGAAAAGAAAGATTAATTGCCCAATGTAAAGGCTTTTATCAAACGTATCAGTATATTGGTTCCGGAATACCGGAAAATGGAAATCTTAATGAGGACGGCTATTATTATTTGATATTTCGGAAAAACCAGAGTGCGGTTGACTCGCTGCTGAAGTTGTATCCGATTAATTAGCCTTACTCCAAAAAGGAGACAGAATAGTGAGTAAAAATGATATTGAAATAGAAGTCTGCCCCGCCTGCGGGGTTGACATGAATAAAAAAAGTGTTTTTTGTTCCGCCTGCGGCACGCAGTATTCCAAACCAGCCGGAAAGATTAAGAGGAATAAGTCCAATACCATTATTCTGGGAGTATTTGTCATCTTATTCGGCCTGCTTTATCTGACGCTGGCCAGCAGTCCGGAAAAAGCGACCGCAAATAATCAGGAAAATCAGATGGAATCCAATATGCCCGATGACATGAGCCAGTTCCAGGCCATGGTTGATCGTCTGCCGACCGATTACGGCAAACTGGTGGCTATGGGGAATAAACTTATGGATGAGCGTTCTTATCATCTGGCTATCGAGGCATATAAAAGAGCGCTGGCCATCGATTCGACCGATCCCAATGTTTTGACCGACCTGGGGGCCTGTTATCATTCCCTGGGGAATGCCGAAAGGGCGGTGCAGCTTTTTGAAAAGGCAATTGCCATAGATCCCAACCATGCCATTGCTTATTTCAATCTTGGAATTGCCTATCGTGATCTAAATGATAAAGACAAGGTGCGGCAATACTGGGGACGATTGATCGAACTGTATCCCAATCAGCCCCTTGCAGATACGGTCAAGAAATATTTGGATCGTCTGGATAATTACTGATCCTGATCGTCAAATGTCACGGCTTTAATTGTTTGTCCTTTGGACAAAAAAATCATAAATTCAGCCTGTGATTCATGATTCCAAAATACTGGATAAAATCGGCCTGAACGGGCTGATCGATTTTATTTATCCGCCGCTCTGTTTATGCTGTGATGATTATCTGGATAATGGCGAATTGCCGGTTTGTCCCGATTGCATTAAAAATTTACCGCAACTGGATTATCCTTTCTGCAACAATTGCAGGCAATTCCTTGAAAATAAGGCTGTTTGTTCCGATTGCGGTGATTTGTCTCTTCCGGTCTTCTGCCTGGGATATTTCACCGATGATCTTCAAAAAATGATTCATCAGTTCAAGTATCACGGATTCAAAAGGCTTGGCGGCGAACTGGCCGCCCGCCTTGCCGATAAATATCTTGAGAAATTGAAACATCTTGCGGCCGATTTTATTCTTCCGGCCCCGCTTCACAGCATTAGGGAAAAATCCCGCGGCTTTAATCAGGCAGCCATTTTGGCCGATATTATAGGTAGTCGAATCGGCATCCCGGTTGTGACAGAGGCACTTATGAAGATCCGACGGACAAAAGACCAGGCCAAATTAAATCCGGAACAAAGAAGAAAAAATATTAAAGGGGCCTTCAAAATGTCCGACTTTGACATCTTGAACAAAAGAATTGTCATCACGGATGATGTCGTTACTACCGGCGCCACGGTTAACGAAATTGCGCTGACACTGCGAGAAGCAGGGGGAATTCCTGTCGCAGTCTGCGCTATCGCCGCAGCGGGATTCTGAGTCATATATGCAAACAGCTTTGGACCAGAATATTATGATAGAGCAGTATCTGCAGTATCAGGAACTGGAATGCGGACTGTCGGCGAACAGCCTTGCTGCCTATCGCAGGGACATCCTGGAATTCAAAAAACTATTTAAGCTCAAAGACAGCTTCAAAATCACGCATCGTAATGTCAATGATTATATTCATCATCTTTCCGATCTGGATCGAAAACCGGCATCAATCGCCCGCAAACTGTCATCGCTTAAAAATTTCTATAAATATCTTCATGAAAAGGGATTGGTGGCGGAAAATTATTTCGCCTTTGCGCGGGCACCCAAAATATCCAGGTACCATCCGGATTATCTCAGTGTCGATGATATCCAGAAGATCCTTTATGCGGTGGATACGAAAAGTCCCAGGGGCGTCCGGGATTTGGCCATGCTGGAGTTGCTCTATGGAACCGGGATGCGTATTTCGGAACTGATTAATCTCCGGATGTCGGCGGTTTACGATGAAATCGGATTTATCAAAGTAGTCGGTAAAGGGAACAGGGAAAGACTGGTTCCGTACGGAAGTTATGCCCGCAAGGCGGTTGAAAAATATCTGACTGAAGTAAGAGAGGCCAAACGGACTGAAATCGAAACCGATATCCTCTTTCTGTCAAGCCGCGATCGGAAATTCTCCCGGACAGGTGTTTGGAAGATGATCAGGAAATATTCTCTGTCGGCGGGGATAAACAAGGAAGTGACACCGCACACCTTCCGGCACAGCTTTGCCACCCATCTGATCGAGGGCGGCGCCGACCTGAGAGTTGTCCAGGAATTGCTGGGTCATTCAAGTATCACAACGACCCAAATATATACACAGGTTGATAAAGATTATCTTTTGTCGATACATAGAGAATATCACCCTCGGGAACGAAAGGCCAGGGGCGGGACCGATTAATTATGTTTCACTGTGCCTGCAGACAGGAAGGAATTGATGTTGCCTACCGGATAGAACGTTTCTATCCAAAAGGTGATATCTCTTTTCATTTTTTTCATACGATGGATGAACTGCTGATATTGTCACAGCGGTTTCATCTCGATCTGGCTTTTATTGCCGGAACCGGCGAATTTCTCAAAGAGCTGGAATTAATCAGATTGATGAAAAGCCATATTTTCCTGTCGATTATCCCGGCGGTATTGTATCATCCGGATCCGAAGGAGAACATCCTTGTGGCGGGGTACCAGAATGGCGCTGATGATTTTCTGCATGGGCCGTGGAAAGACAAATTATTCGAAGTCCAGCTCAAAATGGTGGCTGAAAGAAGCAGCCGTGACATATCATTTAATCCATCCACCGCTCTTCCTGGCCCCGGATTGATTGACAAGGAAATCGAACGATTATTGAAGCTGGAAGCTGATTTCGCCGTCTGCTATGCCGACATCGATGATTTCAAGGCCTATAATGATTATCATGGATACTACTACGGGGATAGGATGATCCGCCTTACGGCCAGAATCATTCGTGATGTCGTTTTCGATACTTGCCGGGAAGGATTTGTAGGGCATATCGGAGGTGATGATTTCATGTTTATTATTCCGCCGGAGAAAGTCGGGCCAATCTGTGAGAATATTATCAGAACCTTTGATACTATTGCGCCCTATCGTTATGCCGAAGAAGACCGGCTCCGGGGGACGATTCAGACCAGAAACCGCAAGGGAGAGCTGGAGACATTCTCGCTGCTTTCACTCTCGATTGCGGTGTTGATAAATCATCATAATACTTTCACGCATGTCGGCGAGATGTCTCACATGCTGGCCGATCTAAAAAAATACTCCAAGTCTCTCAAGGGATCCAATTTCGTGGTGGAACGGCGAAAGAAATACTGATGTTATCGGCCGGCGTTGATTCTCTGCAAAAGGTCACGAGCCGGCTGGAAATTCGGATCAATACTCAGTAATTTTTGAAGATAAAATACGGCCGAATCAGCCGGATAATTATAATTGGCAAAGGTGATGGCCATATTAAAATAGGCCTGAGTGAAAGTCGAATCCAGGCTAATGGCGCGATGGTAAAGATCGAAGGCGGCCTGAGGCTGGCGTGTTGAAAAAAAGATGTTCCCCCAGTTAACATAGTCAAGCGGGCGGGGCGAACCCAGTTCCGAACCACGCCGGAACATATTTTCTGCTTCCTGAAATTTCTTCATGCGTCCATACAGTCCTCCCAGCTTGAAATATATATCCTTGTCATCGGGAGCGATTTTGAGAGCTTCATTATAATTCTTTTCGCATTCATCATAATTGTTCTGATCGAGATAGATATCCCCCAGGTTGATATAAGCCTGGTACAGTTTCGGATCAATTGATATTGCCTGATGGTAGTATCGGATGGCATTTCCAAAGTCATTCCTTTCCTCGAAGATCAGGCCGAGATTATTGTAGGCATCGGCGAAATCGGGTTCCGAGCGGATGGCTTGCTGGAAATAATTCGAAGCTTCGTCATATCGTCCGGTGCGATAAAGCAAATTGCCGAGATTGTTTAGAGTCGTCGCCGAGTACGGGTACTCTTTCAGCGCCGCGCGATATTCTTTTTCGGCGGATGCCAGATCGCCCTGGCGTTCATAGGTGAGGGCCAGGTTGAAATGAGTCTGAAAAACATTTTCGAAACCAATGTCGAAATAGGTCCGGTTTGTGATGACCATAGCAATGACAAAAATCGCCGAGTAAAGGGCGAGCCTGTTCCATTTCTTTTTCTTTTGCAATTCCCAAAGACTCAGAACAGCATAGGCGGCGAACATTATCAGGAAAGGAATAATTGTCAGGCGGTGGCGGGCGGTAACCAGAAATAGCACCACCGTGGGAATGTATCCGATGATGAATATATAAAATAAGGCCAGCTCCTTTCGTCTCTGCCAGCATAGAATCATCCCGATAAGTCCCAGAGGCAGGATCAGGCCATAGGGGAAATAAATCGGTTTTTTCCAGATCAACAGCGATAAGAGTGAGGAATAGGTCCGGCTCTGATAAATATCAGTCTGATCGGAGTTCTCGAAACCAAGCATGAAATACAATGTCTTTTTGAGGGTGATGCCAATAAATGCGCCCGGATTATTCCAGATATACTTCAAGGCTTTTCTTGTCCAAAAGGATGATTCCTCCCCGGCGGTGAGTTTATGCCCCGCCTCTCTTTCGGCCGCCTCTCGGGTCGCTGTCGTGAATTCATCCCAGGGGAGAGACTCATTCAATTTCACCTCGGGCATGAGCATGGTCAATCCCTCGGTGTCCGGATTGTTGCCGATATACAGGTTGACGCCGCCCTGCGAGGAGATCAGCACCGGTTCGCCGGTGATTATCAGGTTGCGGGCGGTCACGCAAAAAACGGGGATTAAAATGCCCGCCAGGTATATCAGTGGTATAACCAGCCTTTTCCAAACGGCTTTGATTTGTCTGAATCCCAGATATATCCATATGAGAAAAAAGGGAGCCAGGAGCAGAATATTCGGTCTGGCGATCGCCGAAAGGCCTACTATCAGTCCGGCCAGGAACCATCGTTTGGGATTGTAATCACCCTTGTATTTTAAAAGGAGATAAACGGCCAGCATATTAAGGAAGATGAATATTACCGGAATAAGAAACATCGCCTCATAAAAAATAATAGTGCCATAAGCGGCATAGGCGAATCCTGAAATGATGCCCACCTTCTCGGAGAATACTTTTCGCCCCAGCAAAAAGACCATGATAGCGGAGAATCCTGCTATCACCATTTGAAGGACGCGCGCCATGAATATCGATTTACCGGTAATCAGAAGTAAGAATGACAGCAGATATGGATATAACGGTCCCCTGAAATAGGCTTCTTTTCCCCAGAAATCGCCGCTGATAATATCCAGCGCCCAGTTCAGGTGCCACTGCTCGTCAACCATCGGGTAATAGAACATCGGATTGGAGCGATACTGGATGAGATAAATCAGTCTCAGCAAAAAGGCCGCCGAGAAAATTATCAGCGGCCATTTGTATTTTCTTACAAAGCTTTTCATCAGTCAGAATTTTTTGTCGAACCAAAGGCTCTGGCAATATAATAGAACAAAATTCCCAGAAGCGCAAATGCAATCAATGATAACCATGGGCCGAATGAGCCTGTCAATGACCCCATCATCCCTTCATGTCCGTCAAAGAATGTCCGATACCCGCCCCAGCTTGAAATCAGGAAAGCCGTAACGACTGCAACCAGAGCATCTCCGGCCACGAGTCCAGAACCGAAAAGAATGCCCATCTGATAGCGGGATTCCTTCAGCAATTTTTCCTTGGTTGATTTCTTGATCAACATGGCCAGGGCGCCTCCAACCATAATAGGAGTGGACAATGACAGCGGCAGGTAAAGACCGATGGCGAACGGAAGGGATTGAATGCCCAGCAGTTCAACCGCCAGGGCGATCATGGATCCGACCAGAATCGGCTGCCATGGGATATTGGCATTCATAACTCCCTGGACCACCGTTGCCATAACATTCGCCTGCGGCGCCAGGAGCGGATTGGGTGTCTTATCGGTCACCACAAATCCGAAAGCATCACCCAGCATATACAATGTGAAACCCATCGCGATGGCAGGGAAGAAGAGGCCGATGAACTCGGTCCACTGCTGTTTGCTTGGTGTGGCTCCCAGTAAATATCCTGTTTTTAAATCCTGAGCGATATCACCCGATAAACAGACTGCAATGCATACCACTGTCCCGACCGACATGGCGGTTATCATACCCTTAACGCCCGATATTCCGAAAGTCAGCAGAATCAGGCATGTTACCAGCAGGGTGGCGATAGTCATTCCCGAAACCGGAGACGATGACGAGCCGACGATACCGACAATCCGTGCCGCTACGACCACAAAGAAAAAGCCGAAAATGACAGCCAGCACTGCACCCATGAAATGCATCTCGGTTCCCGGATAAGCCCAGATAGCGATGATGATCAGCAGGGTCCCGATCAGTACATAGGACATCGGGATATCACGATCAGTTCTTGGTTTGTCATCTCTTGATTTGCGGGAACTTACCAGCTCTTTGGCCCCCGCCGCGAAGGAGTGGAAAATAACCGGAATTGATTTGGCCAGGGAAACAAATCCGCCCAGCGCCACGGCCCCTACTCCGAGATATTTAATATAGGCATCTCGCAGGGCGGAAGGATCCATCTCGTTCAAAGGGATGGTCCCCGGCGATATGATAACGCCCGGGATCTGATCGCCTATGAATGATAGCAGCGGACTGACTCCCAGATAACCGAGGACGGCGCCGGCCAGCATCAGGGCGGCAATGCGCGGTCCGATAATATATCCGACACCAAGCAAAACCGGGGTGGCATCCATACCGACCGTTCCGCCTTTCAGCCATTTCTTGATATCATAACTGGGCGATTCCGACCACATGCGCAGAGTATAGAATATGGTTTTATAAATGGCGCCGATGCCGATTCCAAGGAAGACTGTTTTGGCCTTTTTCCCGCCTTCATCGCCCGCTACGATAATTTCAGCACAGGCGGTACCTTCAGGGAAAGCCAGTTTGCCATGTTCTTTTTCCACAAGATATTTTCTCAGGGGGATCATCAGCAGGATACCGAGTCCGCCTCCAAGCATCGACAGCCAGAATATCTGCATTTTGCTTATTTCATGATAATATCCCGCCGCCACCAGCTGGCTGTTAGCGGCCCAGATAAAGAAGGCCGGGATAGTGAAGATAATTCCGGCCGCGAGTGATTCTCCGGCCGAGCCGACCGTTTGAACAATATTGTTTTCCAGCACCGTGGCACGCTTACGCCGGAATAAGGTGCGCAAAACGGCCATAGATATGACGGCCGCAGGTATCGAGGCCGAGACGGTCATTCCGTATTTGAGCCCGATATAGGCATTAGCCACACCAAAAATCACTGATAAAATACTGCCAAGGACAATTGCTCTGATGGTAACTTCGGCAACAGAATCCCCGGCAGATATGTATGGCTTGAAGGTTTCATTGTCCATATTGTTTTTTTCGGGCACATTTCCTCCTGTCTTATGGTAACTTAGGATTGTCTAAAGCTAACCTGTTGACAGACAAGTGTCAAGGAAAATATGGGAATGTGAAGTCATATAAGGGGCGGCGCAGAAATTGCCTTTTTCATTAAAAAAGCGATCTTTTTTTCATTTTTATATAAAAAATGATAGAAATCGGAACCTTTATAAATAAGAATGTTATAAGATATGGAGGATGTCAGGCATTATAATATTTTTTCCGGGGAAATCCTGAACAAGAAAATCAATTAATAATCAGATCGTTCCGTATTAGCAGGATGAGGGACTCGGAAATACACTATTAAACAGGATTGAAATGGGCAATTATTTCTTGACAAAAATTCGTAATAAAAGTATTATGAATACGGACAACCCTCACTCGAGATATCAGCGCCGGCCCATCGCTGGCAAGAGTAACCTTCAAGTATTGCGGAAGAGTAACGGTTATTTAGCACGACAAGGAGCGTTTGCTATGACAAAGCCGTTCATTATGTTTAAACCTTTAACCCTAACGGGGGGTGAGTGTCTATGAAGCATTATGGCATCATCACGATTGCCTTGGTACTCCTGATTTGTACTTCGGTATATTCAGCGGAAACGAATTCTCTTACGGCGCCTAAGGTCCGTTATGAGGCGGACAGAGTTGTTGTTCCTATCGAATTGACCAATTCGGTTGCCATGACTGCCCTGGATCTTCCTTTGGAATTCTCCGAGGGAGTAACCTTGGAAGAGGTCATTTTTGAAGGCACGAGGTCAGAAGGCTTCGACTTCAAATGGGCCAATATCAATAATGACGAAAGGACTGTCGTTATTGGTTTAATCCCCACGATTGATGGGGAAGAACCTGATTTGGCTCCGGGAAGCGGTCCTGTTGCCAATCTTGTCTTCAGCGTCAATGATCCATCGAGCAGCGAAGCGATTGAAATTACTCCAATTGAGCTGGAAAGTCCGAATCACAGTCTGATGCTGGTTTATACCGATAACTCCGCCAATTGTCTGGCTCTGACTCCGGAATTCGGGACTATCAATGTCGCGCTTTCCGAAGTTGTGCCCCAGGACAATCTTCTTCCGGGATCTTTCTCTCTGGCACAAAATGCTCCGAATCCTTTTAATCCGCGAACTCGGATTGATTATGACCTTCCGAATCCGACCTATGTGAAAATGGACGTCTATAACGTCCTGGGTCAGCAGGTCAGAACACTTGTTGATGAATTCCAGGAAGCCGGTTTTAAATCGGTGGTTTGGGACGGTCGTGACAATTCCGGTTCAACGGTCGCGAGCGGCATTTATTTCTATCGTATGGATGCAGGAGATTTTTCCGAAACTCGGAAGATGATGATGCTGAAGTAACGAAAAAGATATTGCCTTTCCAACAGCAAGTGAGGACCCCTCTTCAAATGAAGAGGGGTTTTTTTATGAACACCGGTCTATTGAATTTTATTCTACAAAAGCTGCGCCATTATCATTGCTAAAACGCAAATGATGCGAAATTCGGTATCAAAATCGGCCCAAATATATCTGGCAATATACTTCAACTCATTAATTCCCATAGCTTTAACAGCATGGAGACAAATATGGCATAGGATTTGTTATTAATATTGGTGTCAGACCAATTGTAGCAAGCAGCGAGTATTTGGCGGTATAGCTGCTGGTTTACACGCTCAAGGAGAGTTGGGCTCCCCCGGGGACGGCGGGAGCCCAATTTTCTATATGAGGCAGTCTCTATGTTTTTTGGGAGCTGCCATGATTTCTTCCAGCACCCTTCCGGTCCCGACTTCAGTACATATTACCCGCACGATTGGATTATGTTTTTCATCGGAATATCGGGCGGTGATTTCCGCCGCTTTCTGCAGATTGGCCTGGTCTGCTGTTCCGACCAACAGCGTTACGGGTGATCCTGTATCAGGGACCTCTAATCGAAGGTAGTCCGCCCCGGCGTATTTATCCAGGTTCATGTTATCCTTTTCATGGCGGCCGACGATTACTTTGGTCTTATCATCAAAACGAAAGTGTCTTCCGTATCGAAGCAGGGCAATGGCCTTATTATCGATTATTTCAGAATGATCAAAAAGATCCTGCAATCGGCGGCAGTAATTGGCATCGGTAAGAAGGCAGCCTCCGGCCGGCGAGCCGAAATCCTCGAGTCCGAACTCCCCTGCCAATTCGTATTGACGTTTACGAGAGCGTCCGGATATTGATTCCAGCATGCTTCTGTCAAGCAGACCGTTTTTTTCCGGGATGGTTTCATCCATTAATCCGGCTGAAAGCGGCCG
>JBFMFJ010000011.1:0-22494 GCA_040752235.1 Candidatus Zixiibacteriota bacterium
GGAACTTATTGAGAATTACAAAGGTGTTTTCACCTCTATAGACAATAAGATTTCCGGCGTCGTTGCGTTTCCTGAGACGGTTGCAGAATATACACCCCTTTTCTTTCTTGCCAAGGATATATTCCGCCCGCCAGGGCGCCCAGATTAGCTTTCTACTCATAATCCATTAATATAAAGAAAATAAATGGGAATTCAATCGGTTTCTCATCTTTGTCAAGATGATAATAAATATTCATTCGGGGAAAAAAAGGCTCCCTTTACAGGGAGCCGTAATATAACAGGAAAAAATACCCTATTTTTCTTTTTTTTGTTTCTTTTTGGGTTTCTTCTTTTCCTTCTTTGGGGGTACTTTGCCAGCCATAGATTTCACCTCCTGTCAAACCATTATACAATTAACAGGTACCGTTAAACAATATAAAAACAATATTAGCGGGATTTTTTATGCGCTGGCGCTGATTTTGTCGATATCGATGTTGTACTGCTTTATCTTCAAGCGCAGCGTTGACTCGGGAATATTGAGAATGGATGCGGCATGTTTCTTTATTCCGCCCTGTTCGCGAAGCGCCTTGATGATGAATCTCTTCTCGTATTCGGCCAGGTAATCATATAGCGAGAATTCTTCACTGAAGTTAATATTGGTGTCGAGATTAAGTTCCGCCGTTTCAACCATTCCGCCATGCTCGATAATCTTGCCTGAAAGCAGATCAACATTGACGAGACCGTTCTCACCCGCCAGCAGTACCAGCTTCTTTATTTCATTTTCCAGCTCACGAACGTTACCCGGCCACTCGAATGCCACCAACCGCCTGAGAGCTTCCGGAGAAAATCTCACTCTGTCGCCGGCGAAATGCCTGATAAGAAGCGGAATGTCTTCCCTTCTCTCGCGAAGCGTCGGGATTTTGAAACAGAGCGCCGTCAGGCGATAATATAAATCCTGGCGGAATCGGCCTTCCTCCATCTCCTTCTTGAGATCCTTATTGGTCGCCGAAATTATCCTTACATCGACTTTGACCGGCTTGGTCTCGCCCAGCTTGACGATCTCTTTCTCCTCCAGAATCCGCAGCACCTTGGCCTGTATGGACAGAGGCATGTCGGCGATTTCGTCAAGGAAGAAGGTCCCGCCGTCGGCCTCCTCGAATAAACCGACTTTGTCCCGATCGGCCCCGGTAAAGGCCCCGCGCTTATGGCCGAACAACTCGGATTCAAGAAGAGTTTCCGGCAAGGCGGCGCAGTTCACGGATATAAATCGCTTGTCTTTTCGATTGGAATTATAATGAATGGTCTTGGCCAGTAAGTCCTTGCCGCAACCGGTCTCGCCTTCAATCGAAATGGATATATTCGAATTGACAACCTGCTGGACCCGGGCCAGCATTTCCAGCATTTCCTTGTTCTGCGTAATGACATTCGGGAATGCCGTTTCTTCCATTAATTGCGCCTTTAGACGTTTATTATCCTCTTCAAGCATCAGCCGGTTATACTCGGATAGTTTGAGCGAAATAAGATCGGCGAACCCGACTGCGAAGTTGAGTTCCTTTTGTCCGAACGGGCTGAAATCGCCATTTGAGCATACCCGGTCCAGATAAACATAACCGCTGATATCTTTGCCCAAAATCAGCGGCACGACAATAACGCTCGACACGACATTGCCGTTTTGATTATTGAGAAGATCATTTATGAACGGGTCGCGCCGGCTGTCCAGAATAAGCGTCGGTTTATTTTGATTGAATTCCTCGCCGATCAAATCCTTGAATTGCTGCAGGAATTTCATCCTCTGGTGTTGCGTCAAAGAAAGATTCGTGACCGCATCCTGTGTGCTGGAAGCCGCGTTGAAGATGATGACCCGATGTGCCTTGGTTCTCTTGCCGAGGATATCGATAATTTCCTGTATCTGTCCCGACTTGAGATTCGAATATTCGGAATCGCTTAAATAGTTTCCGAAAATCTTGAATTCATTTTCCTGCGAAAGCGATGCCTGGACCGCCTGCTTGGACAATTCGTTCTTGAAAATGCCAATGCTGCGGACCTTGGCTTTCTCGGAGATATTAGAAAATATTTTTTCGCTTTCAAGAAGGTATTTAAACCCGGCCGAAATCCGCGATGTCTGGCAACAATAAACTGCCTGACGGAAGCGCGCTTCTGCCGACCAGTAAAACAATTTTAATTTGTTGAATAACCTGAATGCCTCATCGTACTTCTTGTCGATTCGATTGAGATTGATTTTGTTTGATCTGGAATAAATATCGGTAACGGTCAGAAGGGCGCGGGCTATATCAAAGGGATCCCCCACTTCCCGCAAATCTTCGAGACCGTTTTGTACATAATCGATGGCATTGTCAAAATTCTCTCTTGCCGCAAATATTTCACCGATAATAATCCGGCTCAAGCCGATTTCGCTCTTCTCCCCGATTCTGGTGGCGATATCAAGGGCTTTTTGCGCCAGCCGGAGAGCCTCATCGAGGTTATCCAGCATCAATTCGACCTGTGCCAGACGCCGGTTTATCTGTGAACCGAGGGCCGAATCGGGCCCCAGGTCGCGGGCCATACCAAGCGCCTTGGTGAGCGTTCTCTTGGCTTGAACAACATCACCCATTTCCAGGGCGAGTTCACCTTCATATTCATACATGATGGTTTCATCACGCATGGAATTATATTCTTTGAAGACCGTCGATGCGGCGCGAAATTCCCTGAGCGAGTCGGAGAATTTACGCTGGCGCAGATAAAGATAACCAAGTGAGAGATGGTTCCTTGCAACGGTCAGCCGAAGATCGAGATGACTTCCCAGTTTCAGGGCCGCCTGCAGATGCTCTTCCGCCGGCGCCCAGTCGCCGTTAAGGATCTCGATACGACCCAGGTTACCTGTCTCCTCGGCCAATCGTATATTATCACCCTTTGAATTATCAATGGCTTCATTAATAAATTCAATAGCCTTGCGATAATCGCACCGAATAAAAGCAATACGTGCCAGGCCATTGAGAGCTCCGACCATACCGACGGAATCATTACACCTGCGGAAAAACGCCAGGGCATCAAGAGCGTATCTTTCCGAGAGTTTCAGGTCGCCGACGGCATAGTAGTTTCGGTAGAGAGTTAGATACAAACTTCCCACCCAGAAGTGGAAAGCGGTGGAGGCAAGCAGACGACTGGCCTCAAGTCCGATTTTGATGGAATCCAAATATTTGCTTGAGTAATACAAAGACGCCGACTGAAGCGCTTTATAAATTCCCAGCTCAGGTCCCTCCGGATTAAATCCGGATTCGGCCAGAGCTCTCAAGCGCTCGCCGGCGATATCAGGCTTTCTTTGGCGGTATAGCTGTTCAATTTCGTAAAGCCTGTTATCAAAATCGCTATTTTGATGTGAGGTAAGGCTCATATTATCGCTTAAATTAAGGTTAACGACCCTGGTTTTTCTTACTTAACCTCACTTGTCTGCATTTGCCCCAAAAGCTCCTAATACCTCGGTGTAAAATCCTGGCATATCGTGATAAACGAACAGTAAATGAATCGCGGTTATGAAAGTCCCCATGCCTGAAACTTCACCACCCTGATTCCCCGAGGGTGATAGAGAGTAGAGAACTTTAACACCGCCACCTGATGTGGTGTCAATAATGGCATTGTCACCGCCATCATCACCGCCGTCATCACCATCCCATGGGTGATCGCGGCTGCCGCCGTCCCAGGAATTAACCACGGGAGCATTGAAGCAAATGACAACCAGGACAACAGCAAATAATATTGCCAAAGTCTTGGTTACCTGCATGGCTTTTGCCTCCATTTCATACAGCCCTGACCCAAATGATTAGGAACCCATTAAGGCCAAAGCTTTCATTCAACTAAACACGTTTAATTAATTTCTTGTTCAAATTTTAATCGCAAATCCTGCTACACCTATAAGCTATTAATCGACAATTGATTTGTCAAGCAAAATTTGCGACGGCGCAATATTTGCGCCCAAGATCACTTAGCCGATGAGTCTCCTGGCCAACCATGATTTTCTGACTTGAACTGCCTTTTCGGGACAAAGCTCATGACAGCACCAGCAATTTATACATAAATCATAATCGAACGCCGGAGTCCTGTCGCCATTTAGGCGCAATGCTCCTGTCGGACAAGAACTTACGCACACACCGCAACTCGTGCAAAAATCCCTGTCAATACTTGGACGAATCCAGACGAAGGGATCGATCGCCTTTACGAAGAAACCGGGAAGCAATTCCAGCTTTCGATTGGAGGTCAGCTTAAAATCATGGATTTTCGCTTTTTCCAGCGGCATCCCGAGAGTTTCTATCATTTCCGGCCAGCCAATGCCCAGACCGGCATCCGAGGCAACTCTGGTGGTAGGCACACGTTCCGGGTTCAGCCCGATTATCACGGAGGCAATGGCATCGACTGCCACCGGATCTCGCGAGGCCAGCAGTAAATTGGTCCAGCGCGGCTGGCCTGATGATGGCCCGTCTCCTTCCATTGACAAAACCGCATCCATGATGGTCAACGCAGGGGTTTTAACCGAAAGGATATCAACTATCACTTCGGCAAAATCACGCGGTTTGGGAAATTCTTTGTGGTAATTGCCCTTTCGAAATCCAGGGATCAGGCCAAAAACATTTTTGACGGCACCGGTCATCAATGTCAAAACATGTGTCTTGAGTTTGGGAAGATTAATGATCAAGTCGGCTTCAACCGCCGGCCTGGCCAGATAATAAGCCCGGCCATTACAGCGAAACCGCTGAGAACCGGCCGCCTCGAAATTTACCAGCTGAAGCCCTTCCCTATCCGCCATTGCCTTCATGCCGGTATTTTCCCAGATGCGATTAATGTTTATTTTGGCTCCGCCCGGAGAATCACCGACTATGGGCGTGGCCCCGATTTTGCGGACTTCATTAGCCACAGCGGAGACAATTTCCGGATGTGTCGTTATAGCTCTCTCAGGTGCCTTGGCGGAAATCATATTGGGTTTCAGGAGAACTTTCATCCCCGGCTTGACATATTTACCCAACCCGCCAAGCAATTCAAGAGCATGCGAAATCTTTGAAGTTACGGTGTCGATGTCATAACTGTTGCAATCGACAATGGCTACCTTTGACCGAAGCTCGTCCAACATGATGCATATATTACGGAAACAGGACGTAAAATAAAAACAGTAAAATAGCAGATTCGATAATTTTATTGGATTTGGATTGCATTTTGCACGATGCAGGCATTTCTTTGCATGAACTAAACATCATCCCCAATGGATTAATCTACATCAAACACATAGACAATTAGGACAAATATGGTGCGCATTATATGATGTTTTTATTTCAGTGGAGTTACCGGGACATTTAAATTCTCATTCTGTCGAATAATTAAAGATCCTTTGAATATATGGGATAGTTGGGATCGTCCCTCTCAAGAGAAAATCCGGCATTTATAAAAAATCCTTCCGGACCGGTCCAGAGATCATCCACCTTAAGATTTCTCCCTCGGCGCGGAAAACCCTGGACATGGTGAATACCTTTGCGCCTGAGATCGTCAAGAATTTCTTTCAGCATAAATTGACCAAGGCCGATTTCGCGGTATTTCGGAATAATATAAAAACAGGTTATGGCCCAAATATTGGAGTCGTTGGGCAGCCGGTATTCAGTTATCAGTTTGCTCAGCCGGTCACGCGGCCCGACCTGGCACCAGCCGATCGGCTCGTTTCCGTCATACATCAGATAGCCGTCGAACTGCCCTATACGAAAAAGATGATCGCGCGTATTGCGGTTATCTTCGGCTTCGCGCTGGCTCCAGCCCTCCCAGCTCGGAACCCACCAGGCGACGCAAAAACACCACCCATGGCCATTCTCTTCTGAGTGCAATCGGAGAAAGTCACTTATGAGACTTTCATTCAGAGGACATACTTTGATATCCATATCAATCCTTTCCTCTGATGCCAAGCCGGCGAATCGGGCCGCCGACTTGTCCGGAAAATTATTCTCTGACTCTCCCGGCTTTAAGCCGGATAAAAGATTTGTTTAAGGCTGAGCAGTACAGCTTCCGCCCCGGGATTACTTGAATATAATTATATCTATTCGCCTGTTCTTGGCTCGCCCCTCGTTGGTCGTATTGGTCCCGATCGGCTTGTCCGGGCCATAGCCGATGGCGCTGATCCGGTCGGCCGAAATACCCATCGCCTCGCGGAGATATTGCATTACGGCAAAGGACCTTTTTTCCGAAAGACGCATATTGGTTATACGATCACCAAGGTCGTCGGTGTGCCCTTCCACCATCAGTTTTGAATCGGGAAACATCTCGAGCACTTCTTGTACCTTTATCAGGAGAGGGACATGCTCCTCGGTAATTTCGCTGGAACCGCTGGCAAACGACAGACCGAATAGCCTGAGTACGATATCATCAGTCGAATTCAGAAGCACCGTTCCTTCCGTTGGATTCAACAGCGAGCGGGCATTTTTAAGCCTGTCTTCCCGCTCCTGACGTTTCTCAAGTTCCGAAGCGACCTGCTCATGGGTCGATTCCAGTTCCTGCAGCCTGGCCGCCTTGGCATCAAGCTGGCTTGTCAGCCGATTTCTCTCTTCAAGCATTTCACTGACGGCCCGGTCGAACAAGGCGGACATCTTGATGGGATCCGATCCCTCAACGTTGATCTCAAGTTTTTTGAAAGCCTCGGTCAGCCGTTTTGATATTTCCGAGTTGGCATCATGCAGCTTTTCGTTGTTGCCTTTCAATTCTTTGACAGCGGCATTAAGGCTGTCTGCAGCCGCCATCGGCCCGTTATCGAATGGCAGTCTTTCCATGCCAAGTTCCTTGCCGACCTTTTGCATCTCGATTTCATAGAGAAGCATCAGTTTCTCCCAGGCCTGGTCATTTCTTTCCAGCGAGCGGACCGTTTGCGCAATATTGGAGGCATGACGCGCTTCATATTCGGCCGTACGTATCTCCTCAAGCGATTCCTTGCGATTGTAACGGTCGGCTGTCAGGGCGTTGTCGCAGCGGGTGTAGGCGGATCGGGCTTTATCAAGAGTAGACAGGGCATATTTTTCCGCCTCGTCGGTTACAGCCTTTTCAATAAGGCGCGCCGCCCCGCCCATGATATCGGTTTTGATGGCCTGCAATTCGGCCTCACTGAACAGCGGCGATGATTTCTCAGCCTCCTTGAGCCCGCCCTTGACATCGCCGTCTTCGACCTTGGTTGTCGCCTTGATGAATTGATCTTCCGCCCTTTGATAAAGCTCCGGTACTAAAACCGCGGCATTGGCCTTTTTGGCCAGGTTTCTTGGCTCAAGATAATCAGCCAGGGTCAACTTGGCCACTTCGGCCGCTTTCAGAGCATTTTCGGCAAACTCGCGTGATTCACCGATAAGATTATCAATGGCATTTTGTTTTTTCTTCAATTCGATGGCGCGTTTGGCCTCCGAAAGTTTTGCCTCTGCTTTTTCATAGGCCTTCGGGGCAAATATGTGGGCTTCCACCAGCAGGGTTGAGTCAACCAGTGTTTGAAGCTCGCCTAATTGCGGTGAATTCTGCGCCCAGGCCGGATTCGATAAAATAAATATCAAGGCAAAAAGACCGATAATGAGCGAAATCCTTTTCATTGCGTCCCACCTCTTATAATTATTCCGGATTTTCTACTATTTAAATTTATCGGAAGAATTTTGCAATAAAAAACCATTATGTAACAAATGGTTATTTTTTTCCATTCGAAATGGGCAGAGGCCTTTTTTGAACCATATATACCCCGGAAATGATCAATAAGGCGCCGATTATGATAAATATGGTGATTTTTTCGCCCAGTATCGGGATCGCAGCTATGGTAGTTACCAGCGGCTCAAGATAAATAAAGACGCCGACATCCGCCGCGCCTTTCCGGGAGAGCCCCTCAAGCCAGAGCCAGTGGGCCAGCCCAAGGCAGAAAACAGCCAGAAAAATGAGAATCAAAATAATATGCCAGGGCAGATGCATAAATTTCCCCACTGGCGTCACCGCCAGGGTATATAAAACCAGGGCGACTGCCGGAAGCAGCAGAATGCCCAGCGAGACCGCCAGAGGACTGACTCTTCTGGTAATATTACGGGTGATAATCGTATAAACCGACCAGGTTACACAACTGGCCAGAATAATCCAGTCCCCGACCGAGTCAATCCAACCGATACTGTTAAAATGACCGTTTGAAATCAGTAGAAAGACGCCGGCCGTCGCCGCTGCAATGCCGGCCAGCTTCATTGGGCTGAGTTTCTCACCAAGGAATATGTATGAGAGAAGGGCTATAAAAACCGGAATAGTGGCAATAAGCCAGGCGGTATTGGTGGCGGTTGTGTAAATCAGGCCGACCGCCTGAATCAGAAAATGGGTCCCTATCAGAAGCGATGAAATCAGTATAATTATATAATCGCCCCTCGCGAAATTGAATGACACTCGTCTGAGTTTCGTGGCAAGCATCAGGACCGGCAATCCCAGAAACATACGCACCGCTATGATTTCCACCGGGGTCAGATAAACCAGGGCCATTTTGGTCCCGACAAACGATAACCCCCAAAAAATCACCGCCAGCAGCAAAAGGAAATTTATCATACCTGACTCCCACTCGCTTAAACTAACGCTCTTTTCAAGACATAATTTATATACATGAGGCAATTATATCGACATATAAAGTTTACATACGTATATTGCTTGATAATTAAGAGATGCTTATATGGTAAAGCAAGGTACAATTTACTCCACCCTGTTTGTGGCCACTTTCGCCGTTTCCTGGGCCGCCATTCTGATCAAGTTGAGCGGGGCCGGGCCGCTCCCGACTGCTTTTTACCGAATGGCCATTGCCTCGGTAATACTGGCTATCCCCGCCTGGCCGGCCCTAAAAAAAGCCGCCAAATCCCTGACCGGCAAACAAAAACTTCTTCTTGCCATGTCAGGCATATTTCTAGGTCTTCATTTCGCCGTATGGGTAACATCCTTGTTTTTTACCACTATCTCTAATTCGGCCATTCTTGTCGCCACTCAGCCGGTATGGGTCCTGATTATGGAAGCCACCATTTTGAAAGAACGTATTCCATCACGGTCGATTGTCGGGATGCTTATCGCCCTGGCCGGGATAATTATCATTTCCGGCGGCGACTTCGATATGGGCCGAGACTATATTATCGGCGATCTTCTGGCTTTGGCCGGAGCTGTCTTTGCCGCTCTTTATCTGTTTATCGGGCGAAAATTGCGCGCCGGACTTGACAATCTCGGATATATCTTCCCGGTCTATTCGATCGCCGCCATAACACTGATTATTATATCTCTATTCTATGATGTTAATATGACTGACTATCCCGCCCGGACCTGGTTTATCTTTTTCCTGCTGGCCCTGATTCCCACGGTAATAGGCCACTCGCTGTACAACTGGCTGCTTAAATTCGTGCAGGCGCATATCGTCGCCACCACTGTTCTCGGCGAACCGATCGGCGCCACCATCCTGGCCATCTTTTTCTTTGACCAGATTCCCGGCTGGTGGACATTGATAGGCGGAATTCTGATTCTTTCGGGAATTTTCGTTGTTCTGAAAAGAAAGAAAAAAGAAAAAATTATTATACCGGAATAACCTTCCATTTTATTTATTATCCGCATATGATGGAATTCCCTGTCAGTGGTGTCGAGACTTACTGGTGGCTGCCGATACTGGTTGCTTTCGGCATTTCCACCCTCACGTCGATGGGCGGTGTCTCCGGAGCCTTTTTGATTCTTCCTTTCCAGGTCAGCATCCTTGGTTTCACCGGCCCCGCCGTCAGCCCAACCAACCTGGTGTTTAACATTGTTGCCATTCCCAGCGGGGTTATCAGATACTGGCGGGAAAGACGGCTGGTCTGGTCACTCACCTGGACTATCATCATCGGCACTCTGCCGGGTGTTTTTCTTGGTGCAATCATACGCATCAAATACCTCCCCGACCCGCGCGCTTTTAAGGTCTTTGCCGGGCTGGTATTATTGTATATCGCCATTCGGCTCGTTATGGACTTCATAAAGAAACAGAAGAATAAGTCAGCGCCAGGCGGTAAATTCGAGGTTGTGCCGATCAAGAGCAATATCAGACATATCAGTTTTGAATTCAACAGCGAACCGTATAAAGCCTCCTCCGTTGGCCTCCTGGCTCTCAGTTTCGTGGTAGGTATTGTCGGGGGGACCTATGGTATCGGCGGTGGTGCTATTATTGCGCCATTTCTAATTACTGTCTTTGGATTGCCGGTGTACACCGTCGCCGGGGCGGCTTTGCTTGGCACATTTATCACATCGGTAGCCGGAGTAATCTTCTATACCATCATTGCACCGTTCTACGGGCACACCGGTCTGGCCATATCTCCTGACTGGCTGCTGGGTGCCATGTTCGGAATCGGCGGCGCCGCCGGAATGTATGTCGGCGCGCGCCTTCAGCGGTTTATCCCCGCCCGTGTGATCAAAATCATCCTTGCCGCCATGATGCTGTTTATCGCGGTGAAATATATTTCAGGAATAATAAACTGACAATTTCCGTCATCAGCCGAATCGGCGCGACCAGTGACACCAAGAAAGTGATATTGACATATTGGATATAATATGCTATCCTGAGTCCAATCATTTCTTACACTGTCATGGGAGGCAATATGTATTCAGGGTTTCGGTTCTACTTAATATTTGCATCAATTTTGTTGTCAATCATCTGTGCGCAAACTGTCGGTGCGCAGGATGCCGTCAAATACAAAGGCACCTTTGGACTCAAATTCGGATATTACGGGGGCGGCACCCTGGAAGTGAATACCGCCGAATGGGAGACGGATCCTGGATTGTGTTTCGGCACCAGTCTCGATTTTCCGCTCACTCATAATTTTTATCTGGGGGCAGCTGTTGATGTCGCCCAATTTAAGATGTGGCGCGAATCTGAATATCTTCTCAATATGGCACTACTGCTGAAAAAAAGAATCCCTGTGGGGAGTGGGTCAATTCAAATTCGACCGGCAGCCGGATTGGGATATGCCGTGCTTAATGAAATGGCATTCGTGGATAATACTGATTATTTGACTTTGCAGATTCTTAATGAATTCGTCGCCGTAATCAATGGGAAGATCGGAATGTCATGGGATATCGGACTATTCTGGGCGCTTTCCGGCGGCAATGATATATATGATATATCCGGCGGACCATTTTTGATGGTTCGCATGGGGGTGTCCATTTAAATTAGCGTCATAAACAGAATCAATGCAGAAACCCCTTGACTCTATTTTTCAGAATCAAGGGGCTTTCTATTTATACTAATCACCAAAAATCTTACGGGCAAACAGGCGCCGGACCGCCTTTATACAGGTATGTTATCAGATAGGTAACATCCAGTATATTGGTACTGCCGTTTCCGTTGGCATCGCCTGCTTCCGGAGGATTCGGTATCGGGCCGCCCTTATACAAATAGGATATCAGAAAGGTGACATCCAGTATATTTAACGACAACGAACTATTGGCATCGCCGCACATATAGTTGATTATATTTATATCAGCCGTTCCGCAGTCAGTATAGCCCGGGTAGATGGTCCCGCCATCCAGTGCGGAAAAAATAAATTCACCGGCCGGCGCAATGAATACTGAATCGAAATCAATCGTCTGTTCCGATATCCCGGCCGGAATCTTCACCATCAGGTTTCCAAGAAGACCGCCGCTCTGGGCCGCTATCGGATAGTATACTTCGGCAAATCCCAGAAATACACTATTGGCGGCCGTATCGATTTGAACGGTCGGCGTCTGCATCGCCACGGATCCGCTGAAATTAACCGAGACGACCTCAATGTCGGCCGAGTTATAATGGAATCCCAGAGTGAATCCGGCAATGGCTACATCATTGGTAATATAGACCGGCACGGTAATTGTATCATCCACCGCCGGTGATGCCACCGTTCGCGGACATCCCAGGCTGACATTGTTATTTCCCATCGGCAAGACACAATCCCCCGTATATTCGCACGGTCCCGGTCCGCCTGAAAGGAACATGTCCATCATGTAAACGACATCCGAGACATTAATACTGCCGCAGGCGTCAACATCCCCTTGTTCCAGGAAGTCGGGCGCCGGTTCTTTGAACATAATATGTCTCATCAGGAAGACGGCATCGCTAACGGTCACATACCAGTCGCCGTTGGCATCGCCGCAAAGAAACTCCGGCGGGTTGCCGACAACCACTCTCTGCATATCGGAGTAGGCGCCCCACTGGTTGTCGGCATCCATGGCGCGCACCTTGTAGTAATAGAAATCTTCTGTTTTACCGCCGATGGCGTATGATGTATCAGTGATATTATTTGAAAGCACATTAATTGTTTCGAAATGCATGACCGGATAAATGTCATCTATATATATACCATTCCAGGCATAATACAGGCTGTTATCCTTGTACGAAAACCTGACATAGACATCCTGACCTTCATAATCAGTCAGAGGATACAATCCCTGCACCCATTCTCCCGGCCAGTAGGCATCGCCTGAAAGCCCGGTTATTCCATGCCCGCGGTTATGCCACCAGGGATCAATATCAGTGCTCAGGTTGCCGTCGATAGGCGTAAAATGCACGCCGTCGGTCGAAATTTCGACATAGGCAAAATCGAAATACTCCTGAATTTCATACATGGCCCAGAATTTCAAAGTATCATTCGGTTTGACGATGTACGGCGTGACTGTCTGCATGTACCTCTCGGTCGTGCTGGGATTGTTCGACCAGAAACTCCGATTGCTTGAGTGATAATAATAGGTGACCGTGGTGAATCCGTTATTGGTCCAGTTGCCGAAATCAGTTGCAATATCGGTGACTTTCGAAAGGCTGGTCATTTCGCACAGTTCATATTTGACGGCAGGATTATTGGTGTCGCCTTCGAACCAGTTGACTTCAAAGGATGTACTTACATCGACCGAATCGGGCACCGTCAATAACGGCGACTCGGGAGCCATCACACCCGCAATATTCCCGACCGCGTTAGCCAGGTACAACTGAAAGGGTAGGTTTTCCGCCTGTAATTCCGGGAGACGGCTTGTTTCCGGCCAGAAGCCGTCATCATATCCGCCGATCTCGATCGTTATTGCAATGTTCTTATTTTTTAAGGTCTGTTCTCCATAACCCCAGTCATCACTGTCGCCGTTGGTGGTGTAAAGAATCCACCCCGGGCCCGGCGTATAACCGTTGACAGATTTTATTTTCTCGCCCAGGGCGTAGAAAATATTCTCATCGGGAGTATAAAGGCCGTAATCATAGCTCCACGGCCACAGCAGCAGATTGGAATAGGAGTGATAATACAGCGTCACAACGAATTCATGAGCGCTGATAAAATCCCGCATGGCCTGAGTTTCCAACTCTGAAAACGGCCCGGTCCCGCGGTAATCAGCATCATCAGGATAAGGCGAAGAGCCTTCGTTATCGTAACCCCACATATATCCGTAGTTGCGGTTGATATCGACACCGTATGTCCCGTTGCCGTTATTAAAGCGGTTTTTCCGCCACATCCCGCCGCCGCCGGGAGTGTTCCAGTCATTATAGGCATAGCCGTCAGGATTGACGACCGGAATGAACCACATCTCGCGGTTATCGATCAGATAGGTAGCCTCAGGGTCAGTGCCGTAATTTTCCAGCAGGTATAACATAAAATTAAGATTGACCAGCGGCGTGATTCCTTCCCGGGCGTGGATTGCGCCGGTGAATAAAACTTCCGGCTCGTCCTCATCGACATCGGGATTATCCGAGATCTTAACCGCATAAATGTTCCGTCCCTCGAAAGTTGTCCCGATGCTGATTTTGTCGGTGATCAGATCGGGGTATAAGTATTTCATGAACATAAGCTCGGATTCAATCGAAGATAATGACAGAAAACCGGTGTATTCCTTGTCAGCGAAACGCGAGCGATAAAATTCGGTTACATCATCGTGAACAACATCGACTTTCAGGCCGAGGGTTCGAAGTTCGGCGATTTCATCGGTATCGGTTATTATATCAACCGAATGATCACCGCGCCAGACGATATCCAGATGAAGTCCCTTTATCAGAAGCATCTGATCAGGCGTCTCGAAGATAATTTGTGCCTGGATATACTTGTCCGCGGAAACTGCGATATTGGCTGAGAGCAATATCGTGAAGATAATGAACAGTAAAACTTTCCTGTTGCCAGTCATGACCACCTCCCGAAAGGTAAGTAAATTCAAAAGTATATGGATAGGACATTCAAACCATTGATAATATAAGCAGTTTCTTGAATTTATCAAAGCGGTTTTTGGAAGTTATATCACATAAAATCATTATGGACAAATTTCCTGAATATCATCTGGGATCTACATATTCGGCCCCGGTCCCAGGGTAGACATATGGGATACCTCCCCTAAAGAGAAATGCAGTTTGTTTCACACCCATCAGAACTGCACCGATCCGCTTGGCCTTTTTACAATAGAGAATTAACAATAGGATTCTCTTCCCTATTATATACATATATACCGCTCGGGCCATCCAGCGAAATTTTGTGGCACATAAGTTGTTGATAACTATTATCTTAGGAAGATTCAACATTTCGCAGCTGTCTCTATATGGATTGACAGCATTTTAATTGAAAATGTTTTTTTGTCAATTCTATTGACACGCATCCTTTATTTGTTATATATCCCATTGTCAAGTATCGGCGATATAAAATCAAAATATTCCGACACCTTGCCTTTATTGAGGAATGGGCCCGTTTTATAGTAGGGTGTTCTTTCCTGGCATTAAGCGATTGGTATATCCATTATGGACAGATGTGATTAATATAGGAACAAACCTTAAACATGTGGAGGAATAATGAATATTTCAAAATTTCTGACACTCACATTTATTATCCTGCTCTTGGAAGCTGCGATGATAATGGCGGAAACCAATCCCCCGGGGATACTTGTGCAGGAAACCCCTAACGAAGGAATATCCGGCGGATCGGTAATTGCCTTTGGCAAAATAATAGAACCGCCCTATTATATCACGACGGTCGATGACAAGGTTCTTATCAACGGAATTGTTTTTTTCCCAAGAGAAAAGCCCCCTGTCGCATCGGAAAGTATGATCAAGGTATCAACGCTGGACACACATAAATACAATATTATCAAAAGTTTAAAGAACAGATACCTTGATTACTATACTAAACACGATCAAGAAATAATACAGGAGTTACTGCAAAACGAGTTTCTGAAATACCCAGTTGTTTCATCGCTCAAAATAGTCGGAAATGACATAAGATTGGAGTTCAGCGATGGCGATTATGAGTTAATGGATTTGACTTCATATCTGACTGCAGGTCAGGAAAAAGTCAAGCAAGAAACTGAACTAAAACGGCAGTTGAATGATGAGGCTGCAAATGTGGCCTCATGTTTGACCGATAACGGCATGATCTCATTCGGCTATAAATATACAACCTATATCCCTGAAAACATTGCTGACAGCATAAAGGATATTATTGATAAACTCTCCAGCGCCGAGATGGATAGCGCAACAGCCGTGGATATGCTAATGAAAATATCAGGCCGTCGCGAATTCATTGATGATATTACCTTAAATCATATTCAATAAAAATAGGAGAGTTGAGCCATGTTTTCAAAAAAAGAATCAATAATGGATAAATACAAAGTAATAATATGGTGTTTAAACATACTCCTTTTGCTGATTGTTCTGGGTGCCCCCAGCCTATGTAAAGGACAAACCTGTCGCACGCCCGGATATTTAAAAACTCTTATTTTTGAACCGGTCGCTTATGATTTGGGATCTCATTACGGAAGTTGCGTACAGGCTTCAAATCATCACAAGTACCTCGTCGATGTTTTTGTTCAAAGCACTGACCCCGGTCAAACGCCTGCAGTAACACTCGAGGATTTTATTAATTCGATGCAGGCCGGCAACATAGGAATATTATTTTTGCACTCGCATAGTAATTCCGGGGAGATTGGAGTTGAATTCTATTCGGATAACGATGACGGAAGAGTCGCCCGCGATAATGCCTATGATCATTATATCAACGATCTTGGCTATGATCCCAGCTATATAGAAAAGCGTCACACCGAATCGGGTTTCCTAATATCATTAAGGGCGGCTGGGATCAGACACTGGTGTACACATTTGGGCGAGGCCCTGGTCTATGCCAAGGGATGCTATTCATCAGGATTAAATGATGACTGGAATTCGCTGACCGCACTGGGTTATGATCAGACTATTTCCGGTTTGGCCGGTGCGGATGTCTTCTGGGAGCGGATGGATGGGATACGCGATCGTGGACCGGATAATGAACACAGATCAGTGAGTGACGCCCGTCAGGGAATATCCGCACTGGTCGCCGGCGGGAATGAAGATGTGGTCCTGTCTCCCATAGTTTTGGGGCATGCTCCCGGAGACTACGAAATGGTCGTAAATAATCAGGCTGGATTTATTGAATTTGATTGTAGTATGAATACATCCATTCCCGCCAACCAAGTTATAGATATAATGAGCTCTATTGGCAGTCTTGAAAATATTCATTGGACCGGAGACCATAGAATCGATTTTACAGTCAATGGACTGGAGTCATTTGCCTCCGTTGATTTTCGAGTCTATGCCAATAAAGCCGTCAGTCAGCACAACGGGGCACAATTGGATGGTAATACCAATCCTGCCGGTACCAACGGTGTGGGTCCCAATGCGGATTTTTTTAACTGGACCAGCTTGACCTCATACCATGCCATGATGGATTTCGAAAATGGGGCGGATGGTGCGCCAATCCAGAGCAATATTCCCGGAATGCATTTCACGACTACGCAGGGATATGATTGGATCTATGGCGACAAACGGACCGGTAATTATAATATCTACCCATACAACGAGGCGACATACTGGTGCGATGGCAATTTCTTTGCATGGTTGGGACCGAATCAGGGTCTGGGAAGAATCGATTTTGAAGGTGCGACTGCCACCTCTGTATCGATGCAAACAAGCAACGCCTATGGCCTTCATCTTGAGGCATATGATAAAAACAACAATTTATTGGATAATGATTACGCCGGGGGGAACCTGAACACCAACACCCTGGCTCAGCTAAAGGTGACCGGTGCTGAGATTGATCATGTTCTGGTTCACAACTCCGGCAATTACTGGCTTATTGATAATCTTATGGTTGTGGATTTGCTTCAAGAAACCTTAATCCTGCTGCCGGAGAATTATGCCGTACTTCTAATGGATATATACACTACCTTCCCGGGAGCCGTGGAAATCTTTCTTGTCTGGATCGATGAAATCGCAGATAAGATTCAGGTAATTATTGACTGGCTGGGAAGCGAAATGAAGCTGGCTCTGTATGATCCGAATGGTAATTTATATTTCGAAAGCCAGTCAACGGAACCGCCAATCATACTTGAAGTCATCGATCCCATGCCCGGCCAATGGACCATTGAGGTAACCGCAGTCGATGTTCCCTATGACAATTACCCATTTTCACTTGTGGCAGGGACTGAAAACGCCCCTAGCATTGACTGCTTTATAGAGAGCACCGATCTAATGTTTCAGCCCGCGGCACCAATCTTGGGTCAGAATGTTACTATTCTTACTGACGTTCACAACTCGGTTCTATCAACGTATGTTGATTATATCAGAGCGTGCTGTTATCGTGGAAATCCTGACGACGGCGGGATAATGATTTGTGAAGATAATGCCATAAATCTGGAACCCGGCGCCTCTGATACAGTGTATTTTCAGTTCAGCACCGCCGGTATTGAGAATGGAGAGGAATTCTATGTAAGAATAGATCCGGGGAATAACATTGAAGAATATAATGAAGCTAATAATGTCGCTTCCGTGACTATATCATTATCTGAAGTCATGTCTGCAAAGGTCGGTATTTATCCCGATGTGCTGTACGCTTTATATGCATATACAATAACACCAAAACCCGGCACGCTATTGGTAGGAAATTTCCCACCCGGTTTCAGTTCCTTCGATATAAATGAAGCCTCAATATTAATAAACGAGACAATCGCCCCTCTATCCGTCTCCATTCTTGACAGTCATCCTGATTTTGAGAATGATGTAATGGAATTAGTGTTTCCTGTTGGTGAATTAGTCCATGGTTATGGCGTGTTATGGGATACGACCGTACAATACTATAATGTGTCGGCGGAAGTTGGAAGCGAATCCCATCTTTATGCTGAAGGCACTATTACAATTATCGGGCACAAGCGTGGCGATGTTGACCATAATGATATTATTAACCTTAATGATATAATCCGGATACTCTCATATATTTATAATGAGGGGCAGATATTGGGACCGATAGAGGTTGCCGATGTAAATTGCGATGGGACAATAAACATATTGGATATAATATTTTTAATAAACTACCTTTATAGAAATGGACCTTCACCGATTTGCAGTGAGAATTAAAACCAAAGTGGGGATGCCTTCAACATCCCCGCTTTTATATTTATTTTTGCCGACATCGACTCGAGTGAATCAGACATGTCGGCCAAAAGTAAATAGATATTCCGATTAAAGAATATGATTAATCCGGGAATGAATCGACGGAGAATTTAATATAATTAGAACAGCGTTTGCTGGTCTGATTTGTCGATCTTCATGCCGAGATGCCGGACCGCCTCGCTTGAAACCATGCGGCCCCGCTTGGTTCGCTGCAGAAAGCCGATTTTGAGAAGATACGGTTCGACTACATCTACCAGTGTATCCAATTCTTCGCTAAGGGTGGCTCCGAGCGCCTCTATCCCGACCGGTCCGCCCTTGTAGTACTCGATAATGACCTTCAGGAATTTCCGGTCGAGATTATCCAGCCCGATCGAATCGATGCCCTCGGCATCGAGCGCCCTTCGGGCCAGTTCGACCGTTATTTTGCCATTTCCCTTGACCTGGGCGAAATCACGAACCCGTCTTAACAGGCGATTAGCCACACGGGGAGTTCCGCGCGAGCGGCGGGCGATTTCAAGCGCCGATTCCTCATCAATGGCGACATCAAGCAATTTCGCCGACCTGATGATAATCTCCTTCAATTCCTCGGGCGGGTAAAAATCGATATGGTAATACAGACCGAAACGGTCGCGTAACGGCGGCGAAAGCAACCCGGCCCTCGTCGTGGCACCGATCAGGGTAAATCTTTTCAAAGGGATATTAATAACTTTTGCGAAAGCGCCTTTATCGACCACGAAATCAACTTTGAAATCTTCCATGGCCGGGTAGATGAATTCCTCGATGGCGGGCGACAGCCGGTGGATTTCATCGATGAACAGAACATCCCCTTCCTTGAGGTTGGTCAGGATGCCCATCAAATCCCCGGTTCGGCTGAGTGAAGGGCCGGACGTGGAAACCAGGCTGCTGCCCATCTCGTTGGCGATAATATGCGCCAGAGTGGTCTTGCCAAGTCCGGGCGGACCATAGAACAGAGTATGCTCGCAGGCTTCTCCCCGCTGCCGGGCTGCCTCGACCGAGACGCGCAATTTTTCCTTAAGCTTTTTCTGCCCGATATATTCGTCAAGCTTTTTGGGCCGCAGGGAGAGAATAAAAGATTCTTCTTCCGGCGATATTATTTCTCCCGATACTATTCGTTCGCGGCTCATGCGTCATTACCCCTTTCGCAAGGCTGCTTCCTGACTGAATATAATCGAAATCAGCTTGTCCGTGGCCTCAATTTTCGGATTGGCGGCGATAGCTTTTTCGACCATCCTCTCGGCGTCCGCCCTGTGATACTGAAGCTGCATCAGCACCTCAACCGCTTCGGCAAAGATATCGGCTTTCTCTTTTCGGATGGTCGTCAAAGGCTTGCCCTCTTTGGCCAGGGCAAAGCGGGCCATTTTCCCATTGAGTTCGGCCACCACCTTTTCGGCCAGGCGGTTGCCGAATCCGGGCAGTCGTACCAGCGTGGCAACATCCTTGGTCTCGATGGCCGTCGCAATTTCATTGATAGGAAGTGTCAATGATTTCAGGCCCTTTTTGAATCCCAGCCCCGATACGGTCGTGAACAACTGGAAAAATTCCTTATCGAGCTGCCTCGTGAATCCGACCAGCCTTGGATAATGATATGATTTCCTGTCACCCGCTTCGATATAGTTGAGCGTGTATAAGGAAATCTCGGCGTCGACGGAGCGGGCTTCTTTCAATTCATGGTACAGACCCGAAGGGATCATCAATTCATAGTACAGGCCGTTTAGTTCCAGGGTGACCTGCTCCTCCGTCAGATTGCTGATTTTTCCTTTGATTCGAGAAATCATTGTTTCCCCAGTAATGCATTATGGTGGCACAAAGCCGCCGCAAGGGCATCGGCCGTATCCGGTGAGGCAATATCGGTTTTGAGCTTCAGGGCGGTTTTAATCATCCTCTGGACCTGGCTTTTGCTGGCCCGGCCGTTGCCGGTCAGCGATTTTTTTATTCGGGTCGAGGCGTATGAAACAACCGGAATCCCTGACTGGGCCGCCTGCAAAAATACGACGCCTCTGGCATGCCCCATGATTATAGCGGTCCGCGGGTGCGCGTAATGCGAATATAATTCCTCGACTGCGATATAATCCGGTTTGAATTGCGCGATGATTTTGCTGATCTCGGCATGTATTTCGTTCAACTTGAGCTCGAATTCCCGGTTTTGATCCGTTCTTATAATTCCCGCTTCCAAAACCCGGGTTTTTGTTCCGCTTGATTCAATTACTCCGTACCCGGTAATATGCAAACCCGGATCAATACCGACGATAACCATGGGACCGACACATCAAAGCCGCCGAACTCAGCCGGCCAACTTCTCCATCACCGATTCATCGATATCGAAATTGGCATAGACATTCTGGACATCATCATGCTCTTCCAGAGCCTCATAGAGCTTGAGCATTGTTTCCGCCGGTTTGTCTTCGAGCTTGATGGTGTTTTGAGGAATCATGGTTGCCTCAGCCGATGCCACCGGTATCGATTTTGCCTCGAGCGCGGCCCGGACAGCCTCCAGCTCGCCGGCCGGAGTGATGATTTCATAAATGTCGCCAAGATTGGTGAAGTCGGAGGCTCCAGCCTCGAGAGCGATTTCCAGCAGCGAATCCTCATCGGCTACCTTGGCGTCGACATTGATGATGCCCTTCTTGTCGAACATCCAGGCAACACAGCCGTTTTCACCCAGGTTGCCGTTGTATCGCGAGAACAGATGTCTTATTTCGGAGACGGTCCGTTTCTTGTTATCGGTCAGGCATTCAATATAGACTGCCACCCCGTTGGGGCCGTATCCCTCATAAGTGATTTCTTCATAGGAGACACCGGGAAGCTCACCGGTTCCCTTTTGTACCGCTCTTTTAATATTATCCGCCGGCATATTGGCCGCTTTGGCGGTGGCTATGGCAGTCCTGAGACGCGGATTACCGTCGGGATCACCTCCACCCGCACGCGCGGCGACGGTAATTTCTTTTATAAGCCTGGTGAACATCCGACCGCGCTCGGCATCAGCTTTGCCTTTTTTACGCTTAATTGTCGCCCATTTTGAATGGCCGGACATCGTAACCTCCTGGTATATTTAAAATTTATATTTTCAAAGCAGGTTTACTGCTTAATTCTAATGTATTTATACCTTTTTATCAAGAAGATATTAATAAAAAGTGATTGAAGATATCGGGCGTAAGATTGCTTATTTTAGGGGGGTTGGCCGGTGCAGTAGCGTCTTCGTTATCAAGCTTTGCGGTAGTTTTCCGCAACATCCTCATTGAGCACGATAATAACCACACGGCGGTTGCGCGGATCCTGAGGATCATCGGGATAGCGCGGTCGTTTATCGGCATTCCCGCGAATTTCGACTATTTGTCCGGAGCGAAGACCGGCAGAGTCCATCAGTTTTCTGGCGCTGTTGGCCCGGTCAGCCGAAAGCTCCCAGTTGGAATAACCGTATGTCCCCGAATAGGGTTTGCTGTCGGTATGCCCCTCGATGATGATCGAATTGGGCAGTTTACCCAGTTCTGAGGCAATCGCCGTCAAGAGCAGACTGGTCTGGCTTTTTAATCGGGCGCTGCCCAGATCGAAGAAGTCCGACCCGTCTCCCCGGCCTGATTCAATCAGTTGAATACGAAGACCTTCCGGGGTCATTTCTATTTCAACATTGTCCTTGATACCCTGCAATTCCGGGATGTTGTCAATAACGGTCCTGATGCGGTTGCTGGCATCCAGGAGTAGATCCCTCTCCTGCTGGAGCCTGCTGGCCAGAACCGATTTTCCGTCCTTAGCTTTAACGGGTGAGGCGTCCCCCTCATACAGCCCCTGCCCTTTGGACTTCATAAAACCAACCGGATCCTGAAAATACCCCTCAACCGATTTCTTGACTTCGTCTGATTGCGAAACCAGCCACATCACCAGAAAGAAGGCCATCATAGCCGTCACGAAATCGGCATAGGCGACTTTCCAGGCCCCGCCATGATGACCGCTATGGCCGTTCTTCTTTTTGACGATGATGACGGATTTTCCGTTTTTTGACTCTGATGATGACATATCCTAAATCGACTTACTTGCCTTTTGAAGCTCTACAGGCTTCTTCCACTTCGGTA